>DASXEF010001024.1:0-2538 GCA_036490255.1 Kofleriaceae bacterium | reverse complement strand
TTGAGCCCGTGCACGACCTCGTCGATCGCGTTGCCGTGCCGGTCCCACGCCTTGACGTGGAGATGGACGTAGCGCTTCACCGAGCCGCGCAGGTTCGGGACCGATAGGCAGCCTTCGTTGTTCTCGAACATCTCGTCACCGACGGGCGTGAGCACCGGGTTGACGAGGATGGTCAGCGGAATCGGCGGCTTGTACGGGTAGCGCGGGTTGTTTCGCACTTCGATCGCGACGATGCGGATCGGCTCGTAGATCTGGATCGCGGCGAGCCCGGCGCCGTCGGCGTCGTGCATCGTCTCGACGAGGTCGTCGATGAAGTGCTGCGTCGTCGCCGACGCGAGCTCATCCTTGCTGACGTCGCGGGCGATCTGGCGCAGCACCGGGTGCCCGATCTGCGCGATCTTGCGGATGGCCATGTGCCGACTGTAGCGCGGCAAGCTCGCGATGGATCCGACGCGGCCACCACGGGCCGCCGTAGATGAAACCGGTATAGGCCTGCACGAGCGTCGCGCCGGCTTGCAGCCGGGCAAATGCATCTTCGCCGGTCTCGATGCCGCCGACCGCGATCAGCACGAGCCGGTCGCCGACGCGCGCGCGTAGCCGGCGTAGCACGTCGAGCGAGCGTTGCTTGAGCGGCGCGCCCGAGAGCCCGCCGTTGCCGAGCGCGGCGACCTTCGCGTCGCTCGTGGTGAGGCCCGTGCGCGCGATCGTCGTGTTCGTCGCGATGATGCCATCGAGGCCGAGCTCGAGCGCGAGATCGGCGACCGCGTCGATGTCGGCGTCGGCGAGATCGGGCGCGATCTTGACGAGCAACGGCACGCGCCGCATCGGCGATGCGAGATCACAGGCGGCGCGCACCGCGACGAGCAGCGGACGCAGCCGATCGACGGCTTGCAGATCGCGCAGGCCCGGCGTGTTCGGCGAGCTGACGTTGACGACCAGATAATCCGCGAGCGGTGCGAGCGTCGTCGCGCTGCGCGTGAAGTCGGCGGTCGCATCGGCATCGCCGACCCGTTTGGTCTTGCCGATGTTGATGCCGACGAGGCCGTGGCGCGGTCGCGCGAGTCGACGCGCGGCGGCATCGGCGCCGTGGTTGTTGAAACCCATCCGGTTGACGAGCGCGCGATCTTTCGGCAGCCGGAACAAGCGCGGCTTGGGATTGCCGGGCTGGGCTTCGGCGGTGACCGTTCCGACCTCGACGAAGCCGAAGCCGAGCGCGAGCAACGCGTCGTAGCCTTCGGCGTCTTTGTCGAAGCCGGCGGCCAAGCCGAGCGGGCCGGGCAAGTCGCGCCCGAACACGCGGACGCGCAACGTCGCATCGCGCGGCGCGAACATCCGCGCCATCACGGTGCGAATGCCGGGCACCGCGACGAGCGCTCGCAACAGTGCGAACGACACGCGGTGCGTGCCCTCGGCCGGTAAGCGCGAGAGCACGAGCCAATAGAAGAAGCGGTACATCGCCGGCGGCGACGGTACCGCGACTAGTGCGTGCGGTGGCCGAGCGCAGCGTGGTACAGCGGAACCGAATCACCGAGGAAGCCGCTCGCCGAGCCGACCTTCGACGTCGTGCTCGCGGTCGCGATCGTGGTCGTGCAACCGTCGGCAGACGGGTTGCCGAACATGATCTCTTGGCCCGAGATCGTGAAGTCGTGGTGCAGGTAGGTCGCGTTCGACACCGAAGCGGTGAAGGTCGCGCCGGCGCTGCCGATCGACGTCACGTCGACGGTTCCACCCGTCGAGAGATAGAGGCCGGTGACCGTCGAGTTGCTACCGACCTGCGAGTAGATCGTGATGAACGACTCCGCGTCCTCCGAGGCCGAGCCGAGGCTCGCCGAGCCGGCCGACGTGTCGGTCGGGAAATCGGGGGTGTTGCTGCCGTCGCCGAGGAAGATCGCGAGGCTGAAGTCGTCGAACGTCGTCGCGCTGCCGTTCATGGCCACGCCGAACAGACCGTCGGTTTGAACTTCCGCGGCGTCGCTGCCGCTCGCGGGGAAGAACACGGAGTCTTGCTGCTGCAGCGTGCCGGGCGTCAGCGTTGCAGCGAGCGGACATCCAGCCGACCCGCTACCACTTCCACTGCCCGAGCCCGAGCCGCTGCCACTACCGCTGCCCTTAGCGTCGGTGTTGTTGTTGCTGCTTCCGCCGCACGCAAACGACGTGGCAGCGATAACGGAGACGAAGGTGGCGAACTTGCGCATGGTGGCGCACCATACTCAGAACTTAATCGGTTTGAAATGGCACTCGCTGACGTTTTGCGGCGTCGGTGCGGCACCCGGTCAGCGAGTGCGATGCGCCACGATCTGCGTCGCGCCACCGACGAAGCCGTCGGCGACCGGCTCGATCGTCGCGGTGAATGAAAGCGATGTGATAGTCGACGTGCAACTGCCGATGGCCACGTCGTCGCTGCCGTCCCACTGTGCGAACGTCACGTTCGTCAGCGATCCCGCGAGCGTACCTTTAGATACGTCCGAGCCGGTCGGCGTACCGACGGAGCTGAGCGTGATCGATCCGGCGGTCGCGAAGTAGAGGTCGGTCGGCGCG
>DASXEF010001009.1:0-3815 GCA_036490255.1 Kofleriaceae bacterium | reverse complement strand
CGGAGATGGCCCTTTTTCTCGAGTGCCTTGAGGTGATCGTTGACCCCGTTGGTCGAACGGATTTGGAAGTGCTCGCCGATCTCTCGAAGCGTCGGTGGAAATCCGCGCTCGACGATCGAGGCGGAGATGAAATCGAGGATTTCTCGCTGGCGCTGAGTGAGTGCGTCGGCCATTTCGGGGATTCTCCAGTCAAACAGACGGGCTACTGAACGCATTGACGGTACTGAACACATCATCACCCTGTCAAATTTTCTGCACAGATTTCGCGATCTCCGACGACATCGCTGCAAGCTCGGCACGTGGCTTTGCTGATCTGGGCATCGCGCGTGGCGCTGATGGTCGCCGCGCTCGACCGCGGTGACCTCGACGAGGTCGCCCGCCAGGGCGCGCTTGCCGGGCCGGCGACGGTCGAGAAAGCGCTCGGCTCGCACGACCGCGCCGAGCAACTCGCGGCGATCGTCGCGGCGCCCGCGGTCGAGGATCGCGCCGAGCTCTTGCCGGCGCTCGCGCGCGTCGCCGCAGCGAACGACCGGCGCGTGGCGATCCCGGCCGCGCACGCGGCGCTGACGATCGCGCGCGACTTCGCGAAGCGCGATCGGCCGGACGATCTCGCGGCCGACGATGTCGAGAGCTGGCGCGCGAGCTTCGAGGCGATCGCGAAGACGCCGAGCGCGTTGATCGAGACGCGCGTGATCGCGCTCGATGTCGCGCACGCGCTCGCGCGCGATCGACTCGGCTTCGAGCTCGCGCCGATGCTCGCCGATCCGGATCCCGACGTGATGCTCGCCGCCGCGCAGATCGCGTGCGCCGATCACAAAGCCGAAATCCAGGTGATCGCAGATCGCGTGCACGGGCTGGCGAAAACGCACGCGGCCGCGCGCGACGTCGAGAGCTGCATCAAGTGACGGCACTACCCGGCCGGCTCGCGTTCCTGCGCGAAATCGACAAGCTCAAGGCGATCGCGCGCCAGACGCGCGTGACGTTCGATCCCGCGCGCCGCGAGAACGATGCCGAGCACTCGTGGCACCTCGCGATCATGGCGGTCGTGCTGGCGGACTACGGGCCGCGCGAGCTCGATCTGCTGCACGTGCTGCGCATGGTGCTCGTCCACGATCTCGTCGAGATCGACGCCGGCGATACGTTCATCTACGACGACGCGCACGCCGCGTCGCAAGCCGATCGCGAGCAACGCGCGGCCGATCGCATTTTTGGAATGCTCGACGTGCCGATGCGCGACGAGCTCCGCGCCGCGTGGGACGAGTTCGAAGCGAATCGCACGCCGTCGGCGCAGTTCGCGCGCGCGATCGATCGCGTGCAGCCGATCTTGCAGAACTACTACACCGACGGTGCGTCGTGGCGAGCGCACGGCATCGCCGCGCCGCAAGTGCGCGCGAAGAACGGCCCGCTCGTCGAGCTCGGCGCGCCCGCGCTGTGGGCGCACGTCGACGCGCTGATCGACGATGCCGTGACGCGCGGCTGGCTCAAGCCGTAGGTCGTCGCGCGAGCAGCGCCTTGCTCGCGGTGACTTCCGTGATCGGCTCGAACGGCTGCAGCACGCCGCGCAATTCGACTTCGAGCTCCGCGGCGTGTGCGCGCACGCTCGACATCGTTCGCGTGCGCGCGACCAGCGAATCGATCGTCACGCGGCGCGACTGCATGACGGCGATCGTCTCGAGCTCGCAAAACGGCGAGTCGAGCAGCACGGCCTCGTGCGCGAGCCAGTTTGCCTTGCGCATCGCCTTCGCCGGATCGGCCTCGCCGACGCGATCGGTGATCGCCTTGAACGCGACGTGCCACGCGTTCGCCGGCACGTCGGGATGTTCGTCGGAGATCAGCGCGACCGCGCCATCGCGCGCGATCATGCGATCGAGCTGGGCGAGCGTCGCGCGGCGATCCATCCAGTGAAACGAGCGGCCCATCGTGACGAGCGCGAGCTCGCGCAGCGGCGGTAGCTCGTACGAGCTGCCGAGGATCCACTCGACGTCGGACGATGCCGCTCGCGCGACCTCGAGCATCTTCGGCTCGGGATCGACGCCGGTCACGTGACCGACGAACGGCGCGAGCGCGACCGCGATCTGCCCCGGGCCGCAGCCGAGATCGAGCACGCGGCTCGTCGGGCCGAGCTTGCACAACAGCGCGATCCGCTCGAACAGCCCCGGCGCATACGGCGCGCGGCCGTCCAGGTACTCGGCGGCGGCTTCGCGAAATCGGTGCGGCTCGAACGGGATGACCATGCGGTGAATTTACGGCAAGCTGTGGACGTGACGTGTGCGCAGCTCGCAGCGATCGCAGCCGGCTGTGACAACGCGTTCACGATCGACGCCTCGCGCGTGACGTTCGGCCGCGGCGCGCTCGCCGAGGTCGGCCCGCGCGTGCGCGCGCTCGGCGTGACGCGCGCTGCGGTATTTACCGATCGCACGCTCGCAGCACTGCCGTGGTTCGCCGGCGCGGTCGATTCGCTGCGTGCGGCCGGTGTCGAGCCGATCGTCTTCGACGCGGTCGAGATCGAGCCGACCGAGCATTCGTGGGACGTCGCGATCCGCTTCGCGCGCGATGCCAAGCCCGACGGCTACGTCTCGATCGGCGGCGGCTCGGTGATCGATACCGCGAAAGCCGCGAACCTCTACGCGACCTACCCCGCGAGCTTCGAGGCCTACGTCAACGCGCCCCTCGGCGGTGGGGTGACCATCCCGGGCGCGCTCGCACCGCACGTCGCCTGCCCGACGACGTCGGGCACCGGCAGCGAGGTCACCGGCATCGCGATCTTCGACTGGCACGCGCGGCGCGCGAAGACCGGCATCAGCTCGCCGCGGCTGCGGCCGAGCGAAGCGATCGTCGATCCGCGCGTGACCGAGACGTTGCCGGCAGCTGTGGTCGCGGCGAGCGGCATGGACGTGCTGTGTCACGCGCTCGAATCGTTCACTGCGCGATCGTTCGGAGCGCGCCACGCGCTCGCGAATCCGCTCGCGCGGCCGGCGAGCCAAGGCGCGAACCCGTGGAGCGACATCGGCTGTCGCGAAGCGATTCGCATTTGCGGCGAATGCCTCGTCGCCGCGATGCAAGGCGACGCGAACGCGCGCGAGCACATGATGTGGGCCGCGACGCTCGCGGGCATCGCGTTCGGCAACGCCGGCGTGCACGTGCCGCACGCGATGGCGTATGCCGTCGCCGGTCACGTTCGCGAGTTTCGCGCGCCGGGTTATCCCGACGCCGCGTTGGTGCCCCACGGTATGGCGGTTGCTGTCGGTGCACCGTCGGTGTTTCGCGCGACCGGCGCGACGTCGCCCGAGCGCCATGCGGAAGCGGCGCGCTTGCTCGGCGAACGCGTGAGCGATACGCGCGACGCCGGCGAGCTGCTCGCGGGTCGCGTGATCGCGCTGATGAAAGCGCTCGCGATCCCGAACGGCATCGCCGGCTGCGGCTACACGCGCGATGACATCGCCGCGCTCGTCGCAGGCGCGGCGCCGCAGCAGCGCTTGCTCGCGAACGCGCCGATGCACGTCGGCGAAGCCGAGCTCGGCGCGCTGTTCACGACCGCGCTGGAGTACTGGTGAAGCCCGCGCGCGAATCGCTCGATCGCTTCGCCTACCAGACGCGGATCACGACGCGCTGGAGCGACAACGACGTCTACGGCCACGTCAACAACGCGACGTACCTGAGCTACTTCGACAGCGTCGCGAACGCGTACTTGATCGAGCAAGGCGGGCTCGACATCACGCATGGCAACGTGATCGGCCTCGTCGTCGCGTCGAGCTGCGTGTTCTTCGCGCCGGTGTCGTTTCCGGGCGAGCTCGTCGGCGCGCTGCGCATCGATC
>DASXEF010000997.1:0-4595 GCA_036490255.1 Kofleriaceae bacterium | reverse complement strand
GCGTCGTCGGCGACGGTAGTCGTCACGGCGATTTGCTGCTTCGCCGTGGTCGTGCGCAGCACGGCGAGCACTTCGCCGATCACGCGGCCGACTTCGATCGGCTCGGGATGGAACTCGAGCTTGCCGGCTTCGACCTTCGCGAGGTCGAGCACGTCGTTGATCAGCTGGAGCAGATGCTTGCCGCTCGTGAGGATGTCGCCGAGGTACTCGTGCATCGTGTCGGCGTCGACCGGCACCGAGCCGTCGTACAGGATCTCGGAGAACCCGATGATCGCGTTGAGCGGCGTGCGCAGCTCGTGCGACATGTTCGCGAGGAACTGCGACTTGTACGCGCTCGCCCGCGAGAGCTCGCTGGCCTTTTGTTCGAGCGTGGCGCCGACGCGCTCGAGCTCGCGCGCCTGGTGCTGCGTGCGCTCGAGTAGCTCGCGGGTCGCGGCACGGCTGTGTGCGACCTCGAGCGCGATCGCGATCGTCTCGCTTGCCTGCACGAGCAGGTCGCGATCGACTTGTCGCCACGGCCGCATGCCGGCGAGCTCGAGCACGCCGCTGACCGCGGCACCACGCGCGATCGGCGCGAGGATGACCGAGCGCGGTGCGCACTCGACGAGCCCAGAGCGCAGGCTCAAGCCGGTATCACCGCCGTCGATCACGGTCGGCGTGCTGCGCGTCGCGGCTTCGCCGACGAGTCCTTCGCCGAGGGCGAATCGCGCCGCGGTATCCGACGCCACGGCGTGGCGGCCGAGCAGCACGAACGGTCCACCGGCCGGCCCGTAGTAGAGCGCGCCGACCGGTGCATCGACCAGGCGCGCGAGATACGTCGCCGTGCGATCGGCGACCTCGACCGGATCGAGCTCGCCGCGCAGCTGGTCGCCGAGGCCGGCGAGGCCGCGCTGCAGCCACTCGGCGCGCGCGCGGTGCTGATCGAGCCGATCGAGCTCGGTCGCCATGCGATTCGCGTGTGCAGCGACGTCTGCGAGCTCGTCGTCGCTCGCGGTCGCGATCGGCAGCGCGAAGTCGTTGCGACCGAACCGCTCGAAGCCCGCGCTCAGCGCGCGAAAGCTCGCGAACACGCTGCGCGCGATCCAGATCGAGAGCGCGAGCACGGCGAGCAGCCCGATGCCGCCGACGACGACGCGCACCATCGTCGCGCGCCGCTGTTCGACGCCGGTCGCGGTGAACGCCGATGCGAGTGCGCGTTCGTCGAACGTGGTGATCTGCTCGACCAGCTCGACGACGCGTGCGCGCTTGCCCTGCATCTCCTGCACCTGGCCGGCCATCGCCTCGCCGCCGTCACCGGCGATCAGCTTTCGCGACACCGCGATCGCGGCGTCGAAGTAGGCGTTGACCGCGAAGCTGAGCGTCGCGAGCTGGCCCATCGTCATCGCGTCGCGCGCTTCGGCCGCAGATCGCAGCAGCGCGTCGCGTTCGCCGGCGGCACCGCCGAGGAGATCCGCATCGGCCGCCTCGACCGCGTTCTGGATCGTCCGGCTGAGATGCTCGAATGCGGCGGTCAGCGTCGGTCGGAGGCGAATCTTCGGCAGGTACGTCTCGCGAATGCTGTCGACCTGCGTCTCGATCGCGCGATCCGACAAGCCGCTCGACACCGTCAGCGCGATCACGGCGATCGCGGCCGCGGTGACGATCGCGAACAACTTGAGTCTGAGCGTCACGCGCATCACTCGACCTCCACGACTTTGACGCCGGTCAGCGCCACGTTCGCGCCGACGTAGCCGATGCCACCCGGATGCGCGGCGACGTACTTGACGACATCGTCGTCGCTGGTGAGCTCGGGCGGCGGCACGCCGTGGCCCGAGAACACCTGCTGTGCCCAATACCGGCGCACCGATGCGACGTCGCGCTCGAGCACCTCGCGCGAGAATCGATCGCGCACGCTGCTCTTCTGGCCGAGATCGACCGGCTGGATCGAGTGATCGTCGTCCCAGTGCGTGCGCTTCTTGAGGAACGCATCGGCGATGAAGCGGCGATCGACGCGCGTCGCCGCGTTGCTTGCGTTCACGATGACACGCATCGCCGGGGTCGGCTCGGCGGCGGCGAGCGCGACGGTGACGAGGATGCAAACGAGCGCCTTCATCAGAAGTACGCCGTGGTCTTGGCCGCGAACAGCGCCCATTGGTTGGTCAGCGCGGTCAGCGGTTCGTTATCGTTGAGCGACGAATCGAGTGCGGCCGTGCCCAGCATGTAGTGCGCCTCGAGCTTGACCAGCCAGTGCGACGTGATGTCGAAGCGCAGCGACAGTGCAGCATCGTTCTGTCGATTCGCTTGCCCCGAGCGGTGACCGACTTCCGGAAACAGCAACGAGTCGTAGAGCGTCGTCTGGAACCAATGCGACCAGCGATAGCCGGCGAGCGCGTAGCCGTGCTCGCCGATCTCTCGCGCGGTGACCGACGCTTCGGTGGTCGTTGCATACGACCTGCCGTACTCGGCGGCGATCAAGAACGCATCGTTGTTGTATTCGACCGAAGCGAGCCATTCCGTCTGATCGAGGTCGAGCGTGACCGGCGCCGCCGTTCCAGTGACGAGCGCGGTCACGTCGAGCTCGCCGCGATACGCGCTGACGCCCGCGCGCAAGCCCGCGAGCGGCGTGTCCCACATGACTTGGCCGCCGCCGATAAACGGCACGTCGACCGGATCGAACGTCGCGCCGATCGTGTCGGGGAGCGACAAGTAGAGCGTGCCGAAGTAGCCCTGGTAGTCGATCGCGCCCGCGTCGCCGATCGGCACGTAGCCGTAGAGGGCGAGCCCGGTCTGCGCGAGCAAGAATTGCCGATCGGCCTCGGGATACACCGACTGCGGCAGCAACACGACCGGCTGCGCTGCATCGACGTCTTGGGTCTCGTTGTAGAGCCCGAACGGCAGCTTGACGCGGCCGGCGCGAAGCCCGAGCCAATCTCGCCAGTGATAGTCGAGATAGAGCCAATCGAAGTTCGCGCGATAGTTGCCGTCGGCGCCGAGATACTGTGCGAACAGCTGCACGCCGACCGACAGATCGTCGTCGAGCTGTTTGGTGAAGTTGATGCCGGCTTCGGAGAACGCGAGGCTGCCGCGTTCGGTGCTCGCGAGATAGTTGTTGTCGGTCGTGAGCAACGCGCCCTGACTGACGAAGCCGTGGATCTGGACCGCATTGTCATCGGGGAGCGCGTCCGCGACGGCAACGCTCGGAGCGACGAGACATGCGACGAACGACAACCTCACCCTGCGCATCGATCGCAGCTTCGCATGCCGTGTTTGCGATCGAGTCGATCGTCAGCGTTGGATCGTGGTGAGAATCCGTCGACGGAATCACCGACAACACGTGCGTCGTTGTTTTTGCTGACGCGAACGATCATCGGCAAGATTCGATCGAGATCCGCGACAAGTACGCGTTCGTCGTCGCAGTTTTGGCGATGCCTGCGGCGATCGAAGCCCGCGTGCTCTTTGCGAAGTATGAAGCACGCACCCGGTCGGTATCGGCGCGCGACCCGCATCCGCCTTCGGGTTGGTGCGGGGGACGGCGTGTTAGCGTGCGCGCGTGCTCCAGTTTCCGAGTGGGTGGGTGCAGCACTTCGGGGTGAACCTGGTCACGGCGTACCCTCCGCAGCTGGGTGCGCGGTTCCGATACTTCGAACGGTTGCGGCCGCAGCCGAGCTTTTCCAACATCGTCGATCGCGCGATCGCGAGGGACCCGGAGTTCCGGCCGCATCAGCTCGGCGAGATGATGCGGTTGGTGACGGTGGAGGGCGAGTATGGCGCGTGGGTGGCAATGCAGGGTTGGCGCGATGGTCGCGCTGTGAAGCACATCGGCGCGGTGTTCATGGACGAGTTCGCGACCGTGCTCGAGTCGATCGCGATCATCCCCGAGCACTTCTATAAGGTCGAGCGACTCTCGTTCGAGCTGACGCGCTCGCAGCGGTTCGAGATCTCCAGCCGTCCACGGCGATTCTTTTACGTCCCACCGCCGGGCTGGCAGGCGATTGCCTCGGGGCCGACCGCGAGCTGGTATCCGCTCGACTTTCCCAACAACCTGTCGATCATCACGGTCCCGCCGGCGAGCGTCGTCGAAGGCAGCGCCGACTCGGCTGTCGATGCAGCATTCGCCGAGGCCGGTGCCGGACTTTCGGTCGACACCACCGCGCGCGAGGAGCTGACCTCGGCCAACGGCAACACGGGCTCGTTGCTGCGGCTGTCGGGACGACGCGAAGGACGCGTCGAGCCGATCTATCGCGAGGTCGCGCTGTACGTGGTGGGTCGCTACGCATATCTCATGCGACTGGAGACGACGAACGCCGCCAAGCTCCTCGAGCTCCGCGAAGTGTTCCGCGGCGTATCGGGATCGTTTCGGCCGGTGCCCGGCGCCGACGAGTCGCGAACCGGTCACGCGTTCTCGGCGCACCTCGACCTCTTCGACCACTGGGCAAGCTGATGCACCTCGATCTGCCCTTCGAGCCGCCGTGGCTGGTCAAAGCCGCGCCGAACGACCAGCTCGTGGCGATCTTGCCGGGCGGCAAGCTGCCGGTGGCGATCGTCACGTACGGCCCGATCATCATCCGCCCCGACGAACCGAAGCGGTGGCGCGACCAGGTCGTGCGCAGCGATCT
>DASXEF010000963.1:0-8631 GCA_036490255.1 Kofleriaceae bacterium | reverse complement strand
GCCGGCTCGACGCCGTCTCCGACGCGAGCACGGTCGAGATCAACGGCGACTTCGCGCGCAGCTCGCGCATGTGCAGCTCGCCGAGACAGAACAGCGCGCCCAGATGCACGAGGAACGCCGCGACCGCGCGCACGTCGGCTTCGTCGGGCGCGCGCTCGAGCATCTGCTCGAACGCCGCGGCGAGCCGCGCAGGACCCGCGACTTGGTCGCGCGCCGGCGCATCCGGCACGAGCGCGTAGCCGATCGCGCGCGCGAGCTCGGCGTCGCGCAGCACGAACACGGCATCTTCCCAATGCAGCGGCGGCGCGCCCGGATGATTGTCGAGGAGTTGCGTCAGCGGCGTGCGGCGCAGCAGCGTCGCGACGATCGGCGCGGTATCGGCGGCCGCGAGCAGCTCGTCGAAGCCGACGATCGTCGTCTCTTCGCGCACGCGGCGCACGTTCTTCCACGACGTCAGCCGCTTCGACGGTTTCTGGCCGAAGAACCGCGCGCGACCGGTCCACCACGACACCGTCGTGTCGCTGCGCGAGAGATGGAAGATGTTGTGGAGCAGCGCGTGGCGCGCCATCACGCGCGTGCGATCGCGCGACAGCGGCCGGCTGACCAGCGACAGCGCGGTATCGACGATGCGCCGCCGCGTGCGATCGGTGACCGACCAGATCTCGGCGCGCGGATGGACGAGGAACAGCGCGTCGTGCAAGCCCGCTGCGAGCGCGAGCTCGTCGGCCTCGAGCACGAGCGCCGGCGGCCGCACGACGAGCGTCGACAGCACGTCGGTGCGCGCTTCGTCGACCGAGACCAGCTCGACCGTCGCGCCGTCGAGCTCGTGCTCCCAGCGCTCCACATCGGCCATCGGGATCGGCGCACCGACGTGAAGCTCGCCGCCGGCGACGAGCGGCCGCACGAAGCGCTCGAGAAACGTGCGGACGTGCTGCTCGGCCATCTACTTGTCTTTGGCGTCGTTGGCCGACGCCGCCGGCAACAGCTTGCGATCGGGCGCGTCGGGGAACCCCCAAAGGGCAAAGCGACCGACCGCGTCGTTGACGACCTCGGTATCGTGCGACGCGGGCGTCGAGAAATCCTCGACGTTCGCGGGCTCGACGACGAGCTTGGCGAGCGAGCGGCGCTCGAGCGTCGAGAACGCGCTCTCCGGAATCTGAAACGGCCGGTTGTCGGGCGTGAACACGGTGACGAGCCCGGCCGAGTGATCGAGCGCGCGCGCGAGCACGTCGGGCGAGACGCGCGGCACGATGTCCATGCCGAGCGGCACGAGCAAGCCCGGCGCGAGCTCGCACAACAGCTGGCCGAGTGGGATCACGTCGAGGTTCTCGCTGCCGATCACGAGCAAGCCGCGATCGATCGCCGCGACGCGATGGCCGCGCAACGACACCGGCGGCAACGCGAACAAGATCCGCTTCAACCGCGACGCGTGCGCGAGCGGGATCAGCGTGGCGACCACGCGGCGCGGCGGTCCCATCGCAGCGGCCAGTCGCAGCTCGACGCCGATCGGCTCGGCCGCGGCGCCGCCGTGCACGCGCGGATCGCGCGGCTTGTCGAGCTCGAGGTCGACACGCGTCAGATCGGCGATGTCGCTGAGCGCGAGCGGACCGGGCAGCACGTCGACGCGATCGCCGGGCCAGAACACGTGGAACGTGTCGGCGGCGAACACCGACTGACACGCCGCGAGATCGATCGGGTGCGCGTAGCCGACCGCGACCGCCGCGTTCGCACCGGCCGGCCGAAACACATCGATGCCGGGCGTGCCGAGGAACAGCGCCAAGATCCGCTCGGGCAAGTTGCGCGCGCGGATCCACATGTAGCCGCGCTCGCGGCCGCGATCGTCGAACGCGCTCGTCGATTGCGGCGTGAACAAGCCGGCCTGCGCGTCGACGCGGTTGCGCCACAGATAGCGGATGATGCCGTCGGCGAGCCCGTGCGCGACCGCCAAGAACAAGTCGGCGCGATCTTCGGGCGACAGGTTCTCGCCGCCCGGAATCTTGCGGATCGACAGCCGGAACAAGAGCCGCGCGAACGGCAAGTCGCCTTCGCGGCTGTAGCCCTGCGCGAACTCTTCGCCGTGGACCATGAAGTCGGTCTGCGCGGGCATCGCGCCGATGTCGACGGCGTCGTAGCCGAACGGCGAGCGATCGTCGCGATACTTGACGAAGTGCTTCGCCGTGCCGGTGTAGATCGCGCCGCCGACCAAGCGCGCGAGCCGCGCCGCACGATCCGCGGCGTACGACGACACCGCCGGGATCTGGACGATGATCTCGCGGCTACCGAGCGCGGTGCGCGCCTTCGTGATCTCGAGCCCGCTCATCAGCTCGTCGAGCGACGCCTCGGCCGAATACAGCCGCAGCCAGCTCACGGCGCCTTCGAGCGTCGGGAACGTCATCAGGCAGGCGCGGCCGAGCAAGATGCCGCGCGGATCGGGCGCGACGCCCGGCGTGAAGAACCGGGTTTGGCCCTGCGCGACGTGCTCGAGCGCCATCTGCGACGAGCGTAGCAGATCGGACTCGGAGTCGTACTCGTCGCGGACGCGAACGATCACCTCGTCGGTGACCGTCGCGCTCGCGTGCTCGCGTAGAGCTACGATTGTTTGAGCTGGATATCGACGCGGCGGTCTTTCGACCAGCCCGACTCGTCGGTACCCGTCGCATCGAGCGAGCCGCGCGTGGTCACGCCGAGCTGCACCTGATGCACGCCGAGGTGCACGAGATACGTCGACACGCTGCCCGCGCGGCGCGAGCCGAGGCCGAGGTTGTACTCTTCCGTGCCACGCGGATCGGCGCGGCCGATCAGCGAGACGGCCTTGCCCTTGAGCGGGCCGGTCGTCAGGCACGTCGCGAGCTGGTCGAGCACCGTGCGGTCTTCCGGCGTGAGCTCGTCCTTGTCGTAGTCGAAGTTCGGGTTCGCCGACTCGGCCGGCGGCTTGATGCCGCACAACTGGATCAAGTCACCCGACAACGCGATGTTCGGGCTCACCTTCTGATCCGTCGTGACTTGCTGCAGCTGCTTGTTGTCGGCCGGCGGCGGCTTATCGGGCGGCGGCGTCGGCGTGGTCTTCGGCTCGTCGTGATGGCACGCCCCTACAGCGAGCGCCGCGAGCAGGGCGAGCAAAGCGGTCTTCATGGCATCCTCCGTTGGTGGTGCAACCATTATCACGGTTGATGGCCCTGGTCGCGGTTTCGGGCCTGTTGCAGGCATGCGGGCGCGATCGAGGCGGGTCTCACCAACACCACGACGCGGGATCCGGATCGGCCGCGCCGGTCGTCATCGTCACCAAAAAACACGGTCCGCTCGGCGTCGATCGCGTCACGCGATTCAACTTCGTCTATGGAGATGGTGCGGCGGCTTACGCAAAAGCAGTCGAGGCATCGCGCGCGAAGACGCCCGATTGGGCGGCGGTTCGCGACAACTGCACGGCCGCGCTCGCAAAGGATCCGTCGCACTTCGACGCGGAGTATTTGCTCGGGACCGCGCTCGCTCACCTCAACGACAACGCGGCCGCCGAGCTCCACTTACAGACTGCCTTCGAGGCCGATTACTTCGCGTACGCCGATCGATTTGTCGCCGACGCGGCGAACACGTCGTCGGCCGACTCGATTGGCGACGACTTCAAGAAGCTCGCGAGCACCGGCGTGTGGTTGGTCGCGCGGCGCTCGCCGTTCAAGTGGCCGAGCAAAGACGGCGTGCAGGTCGGCACGAGCCGCGGCGAGCTCTACGCATACGATCGCGCGAGCAAGCGCTACCTGCGGCTCACGCACACCGATCATCAAGTCGCCGGCTTCATTCGTGCGCCGAGTGGCAGCGAGGTCGCGATCGTCGGCTTCGACAAGGTCGATCACGAACCCGACACGGCGCCGTCGATCGCGCGCGGCTGGCTGCTCGAGCTGGATCCGGCGACGTGGAAGCCACTCGGACCGCGCGTCACGCTGCCGGCGGCGCGCACGATCGCGGCCGGCTATGCCGCCGGCGATCAGCTGCTCGTCGCGACGAAGACCGATGCCGACTGGACCACGGCGAGCGTCGATCGCGGCACCGGCAAGCTCGCGAAGGTCGCGCAGCCGCCGCCCGCTCCGCGCATCGAGGTCGGGCTCGATACCGGCGGCACGGTGCTCGCCGGCAGCGACGGCGACATCACGTCGATCGCGGTCGGTAGCGCGGCGATCGCACCGATCGAATCCGGCAAAGCCGCGCGCGATACGATCGCGATCGCGCCGAATAACGCGAGCGTCGCGTTCGCGACCGCCGTCGATCCGTGCGCGAAAGATGTGCTGCCGTCGCTGTACGTCGCCGATCCCAAGACCGGCGCGCTGCGCCACGTGCTGACCGCGAAGTCGCGATTCGCGACGCGCTGGCTCGATCCGACCACGCTCGCCTACGACGACGGCGACGGCGGCATTCGCCTGTGGGACGTCACGAGCGGCCACGAGCTCGAGCGGCTCGACGACAAGAACGGCATCGCACTCGACGTGCTCGCGCCTGCAGGCAACCCGTGCAAGCCACCGCCGATCGAAACCGCAGGCTCGAACGAGGATCCGATGCCTTCGGAGGCGCAACGTAACTAGCGTTCGCGGTCGATCCGGAGCCGCGCCGTTCGACCAAGGGTATGGCGACGCTACTTCGCATCGATTCGAGCCCCGCGCACGAGCCGTCGATCTCTCGCGCGCTGACCGAACAATTCGCACGCCGCTGGTGCGGCCCCGTCGTGGATCGCGATCTCGCGGCGACGCCGATGCCGGTGATCGACGCGGCGTGGATCGCCGCCAACTACACGCCCGAGCGCGATCGCACGCCGGCGCAGCGCGCGGTGCTCGCGTGCTCCGACGCGCTCGTCGCCGAGCTCCTCGCCGCCGACGACTACGTGCTCGGCGCTCCGATCCACAACTGGAGCACGACCGCGAGCCTCAAGCTGTGGGCCGATCAGATCGTCCGGTTCGGCGTGACCGTCGCCGCGACGCGCGGCGGCTTGCGCGGCTTGCTCGTCGGCAAGCGGCTGACCGCGTTCGTCACGGCCGGGCGCCACCTCGACACGAACCTCGTCGTGCCGTGGCTGAACCAATTCTTCGGCCAGCTCGGCATCGCTCCGATCCGGATCGCGCTGGTCGACGGCACCGCCGACATCAAGCATCACAAGATCGATCGCGCCGGATTTCTGGCGCCGCATGTTGCGACCATCGCCGGCTGGTTCGCGTAAGCTCGACGCGTGAAGGTGTTCTTGGTCCGGCACGGCGAAGCGGTGCCCGAAGAAGAAGCCGGCAGCGACCGCGATCGCTGGCTCGCACCACGCGGCCGCGAAGCCGCGCGCGTGCTCGCGAGGCTGCTGCGCTCGGCGAACCTCGAGCCCGACGCGATCATATGCTCGCCGCTTCCCCGCGCGGTGCAGACCGCCGAGCTCCTCGCGCAGGGACTCGACTACTTGCTCGAGATCCGCTCGCTGCGCGCGCTCGAGCCGTCGGCGCAGCCGCGCGTCGCGGCGCAGGCGATCGCGACCGCCGGTGAAGCGGTGATCGTCGTCGGTCACGAGCCGTCGCTGTCGGCGCTCGGCGCGCACTTGCTCGGCCTGCCGGCGTTCCCGTCGTTCCGCACCGCGCAGTGCTGCGCGATCGAGAACGGCAAGCCGACGTTCACCGCGCGCGCGGACCTCGACAAAGTGCTGCCGTTCTTCGTCGATGGTTGAGCAGCTCGAGCTCGCGTCGGAGTTGCTCGCCGCCGGCGATCGCGCGTTCTACGAGCCACTGCGCGAGGCGTGGCGCGGCTGCCGGTGCGCGGCACTCGCCGAGCTCGTCGAGCGCGCCGGCAAGCTCGTCGCGTGGGAGCACTCGTCGAAATCGCCCAAGGCGTGGCAAGCGGCGTGGACCGCGCGCGTGCGCGATCGCGATCCGCTCGTGCTCGGCGTGCTGCTCGCCGGCTTGTTCGAGCAGGTCGCGCAGGCGAAGGGCGCGTACATCGCCGCGTGCTTGGACGAGATCGTGCCGCTGTGCGCCGACGAGCCGCAGGTCACGCGGGCGCTGATCGCATTCGTCGATCTGCCGTTCGACACGCCGCAGTGGAAAAAAGTTCAGACGCGCTTGTATCAAGGGCTCGCCGCCGCCGACGATCCGCGCGCGATCGACTGGCTCGCCGGCGCAGTCGAACGCGCCGAGCGCAAGCGAGCCACGCTCTCGGACGATCCTGCGCTCAAACGCCCGCGCAACACGCGCGGCCGGCTCGAAGGGCGATTTCCCGCCGGCGTCCCGAAGCTACCGGCCGAGCTCGCGGCGATCGTCGCGCGGATCGGCGCGCAGCTCGACGCCAAGCCACAGCTCGCCGCCGCGGCCGTGCGCGCGGTCGATCAGACGCAGCAACTGCTCGACGCGATCTACGCCGATCCGACCGACGACGCGAAGCGCCTGGTCTACGCCGATTCGCTGCAAGGCGATCCGCGCGGCGAGCTGATCGTCGCCCAGCTCGCGGGCACGCCCGAAGCCGCGAAGCGCGCGAATGCGATCGTCGCGAAGCATCGCCATGCGCTGCTCGGTCCGATCGCGAAGGCCGTCGGCGCATCGACCGCGGTGTTCGAGAAGGGGTTTCTCGCGCGCTGCACTGCGAGCGTCAGCCGCAAGCTCGAGGTCGACGCGGTGTTCAGCCGGATCGAATGGGCGACGGTCACGCATCTGCACATCGAGCGGTACGGCGCGATCGATCCGAAGATGCGCGCGCTCGTCGAAGCGACCGGCGTACCGGATTCCGGCATCGCGTGCCTCGCGACCGCGACGTTTCCGCAGCTCGAAGTACTCGGCATCGCGACCGCCGACGGCGCCAAAGACGGGCTCAAAGCCGGTGCACCGACGAGCGCCGGCTTGCGCGCGCTCGCCGCGGCGAAGGGCTTGCCGAAATTGCGCGAGCTGCGGCTCGAGCTGACGCCCACCGAGTGGCGCACGACGCCGGGCAACTACGGCGGCGAGCTGTTCGAGCGCGACGTGCACGCCTATGCGTGGCTGTGGACGGCGCCGTGGTTCGCCCAGCTCGAGACGCTCGTCGCGCGCTATCACCTGACGAGCTCGGTGGCATCGTGGATCGGCCTGATGCGCCAGCTGCGCACGCTGACATTGCACGGCACCTTCTACGAAATCTTCGTCACGAAGCTCGCCGACAAGCTCACCGCGACCATTCGACCGCGCGGCAACCCCGAGCGCGCGCCCGATCTGATCGCGTTGCGCGATGCGCTCACCGCGGCCGGTGTCGCGAGCGTCCACGTCGCGACGTAGACGAAACGTCACCGAGCCGCGATGCCGCGAGCACGGCGCGCCCGTAGAACCGTCGCCATGATCGAGCTCCGCGGCTCGTACCGCTACGCATCGCCGGCCGCTCTCGAGCACGCGCTCGCGACGGCACGCGCCCTACTCCACGACGACGATCTCGACGCCGATTGGCTGCGCTCGTTCACCAAGCGCGGCAGCACGCTCGCCGTGCACGCGACGCTCGACGTCGGCGATCCGTTCGCGGCGGCGCACGTCGTGCAGACGCTCGCCGAGCACGCGATCGAAGGTGTGATCGACCTGCAGCGCGGCCTCGCGATCGATAGCTTCGCGCCGAGCGACGAGCTTTAGCGATCAGCGGAGCCCGCGGCGAAGATCGGGCTCGGGCTCCAGCCGTTGGCTTGGGCTCGGGCTCGATCACAGATGCGTGCTCGAAAGAGCTCACCGCTCGCTTTAGCGCGCGACCGGACCGGAGTGCCACGTCTCGATCACGATGTCGATCATGCGATCGTGATCGCACGCGAGATACGTCGCGGCGATCACCGCGAGTGCGGCGAGTAACGCGCGCACCAGCGTCGCTCTGCCGAGCGCGGCCGAGATCCACGCGACCGCGACACCGGCGATCGAGATCACGCGGACCGCGCGGCTGACCAGCGGATTGCCGGTCGCCGCGACGCCGATCAGCACCGCCGCGATCGGCGCGAGAAACAGCACTTCGACCGGCGGCACGATCATCGCGCGCCAGCTCGCGCGCCTGCGCACGAGCCCGACGATCGCCGCGAGCCCGAGGGCCGCGAGGACGAGCCACGAGATCAGGCGAAACCGCCGGCGCCAGTCGGCGCGGGCGAGCTCGTGATCGAGCTGCGCGCGCAACTGCGGATCGCGCAGCGCCGCGATCGAAGCGCGCGCGGTCGCGGTCTCGCCGCCGCGCAGCTCGAAGCGCGCCCGCTCGGCGGTGACGTGCTCGCGATCGGCCGATGACACGCGCAACTGCGCGGCGCGATCGAGCCACGCCCGTGCGGCATCGATGCCGCCGTCGCGCTCCCAACCGCGTGCGAGCGCGAGCATGGCCGCCAGCGCGCGCGGATAGCCCGGGCTCGCGAGCACGATCGCGCCGAGCTCGCACAGCGCGAGCTTCGGATCGCCGGCCGGGCGCTGGATGCGATCGACGAGCGCCTGATGTGCGTCGTCGATCGCCGTCCACGATTCGAGCGGCGTCAAGCGGGCGAGCGCGGCGTTGGCGCGGCGCGCGAGCAACGGATCTGTCGTGACCGCGAGCGCGGCTTGCAGATCGCGCCGCGCGCGAGAGAGATCGCCGAGTGTTTCGGCGAGCCGCGCGGCTTCGAGCCACGCGTCGTCGGTCCAGCGCGTGACCGGCCGCGCGAGG
>DASXEF010000947.1:0-6828 GCA_036490255.1 Kofleriaceae bacterium | reverse complement strand
GCCGCCGCGACCGTGGCCGCAGCCCGCGAACATCATCGCCATCGCCAGCAGGACCGATCGCATGACCTGGCAAACAGCAAGCTGCGCGCCACATGCATGTCCGCGATAGCTCGTTAAGACCGCGTTGCCGTCGCGCTACATGTGGTTGCCGATTCACGGATGACTTGCGCCAGCTCGCGCACGCGGTCGGCGATCTCGGTCGCGCGCGTCGCGCCGTAGCCGAGCAACAGGCCGCGTTGCCGCGGGCGGCCGACGTAGCACGACGACAGTGGAATAACCGAGAGCCCTCGCGCCGCCGCGCGCGTCGCGATCTCGCGATCGTCGTGGGCGAGCGTGGCGACGAGGTGCATGCCGGCGTGGTCGCCGACGATCTGCACGATGCCGCCGAGCTCGCGCTCGAGCGCGAGCACCAGCGCGCGGCGGCGTTCGGCGTATGCGGCGCGCGTGCGGCGCAGGTGGCGCGCGAAGTGGCCGTCGCGCATGAAGTCGAACAGCGCGGCCTGATAGAGCGGCGGCGGAAAATTGTCGAGCGCGGCTCGCACGCGGCGAAACCGCTCGATCAGATCGTCGGGAATCACGACGTAGCCGAGCCGGATCGCCGGAAACAGCGACTTGCTAAACGTGCCGATGTAGATCACCCGGCGATCGGTATCGAGGCCGTGCAGCGATGCGATCGGCTGCTGATCGTAGCGATACTCGCTGTCGTAATCGTCTTCGAGCAGCCACGTGCCGCGCTTGCGCGCGTAGTCGAGCAAGTGCATGCGGCGCGCGGCGGTCATCACGACGCCGAGCGGATATTGATGCGACGGCGTGACGTAAACCGCGCGCGGCGACGGACAGCGCGCGATGCCGGCGGCGACATCGAGCCCGGCGTTATCGACGGGCACCGGCACGACGCGCGCGCCGGCGAGCGACAGCGCATCGTGCGCGCCGATGAAGCCGGGCTCTTCGATCCACGCGGCATCGCCGGGCGCAAGGATCGCGCGACTCGCGAGCGCGAGCGCCTGCTGCGAGCCGCTCACGATCATGATCTGCTCGGCGGTGCATCGCACCGAGCGCACGGTGCGCAGGTGATCGGCGAGCGCTTGACGCAGCGGCACGAAGCCCATCGCGTCGCCGTAGGTCATCTGCTGGCGCGGCTGCATGCGCGCACGCCGCGCGATCAACCGCGCCCACATCTCGGCCGGAAATTGATCGAGCGCGGGCTGACCGACGCGAAACCCGCCCCAGCACGCGAGCCACGGCTCGGGATCGCTCGCGAGTCGTTCGCGCGGCAGGCGGCGACGTCCGGCGGGCGGACGAGGCGCGCGCGCTTTCGCCGCGATCTCGGGCAGCGCGCTCGACACGAAGCTGCCGGCGCCGACTTTGCCTTCGAGATAGCCCTCGGCGGCGAGCTGCTCGAACGCGGTGACGACCGGGATGCGCGAGATCGCGAGATCGCGGGCGAGGCTGCGCGTCGACGGCAAGCGTTGGCCCGGTCGCAATCGGCCGTCGAGGATCGCGTCGCGATAGCCCGTGTAGAGCTGGCGATGCAGCGGTGCGGCGAGCCGGCGATCGAGCGCGATGATCGGGCCGAGGCCCTCCGGCCTGCGTTTCATAATGGCCCTATGGTAACCGCAAAGTTTGGCTATTTCCGTAGACCGCTTCGAAAGGCACAGTCGCGGGCATGAAGCTGATCACGTTCGCAATCGCGCTCGCGTCCACGACCGCGCTCGCCGAAACCTCGACGCACGACGGCCAGCACGACTTCGACTTCGAGATCGGCAAGTGGAACATCCACCTCAAGTATTTGAAGCAGCGCCTGCACGGCTCGCACGAATGGCTCGAGGGCAGCGGCACGTCGGTCATGCGCGCGACGTGGGACGGCAAGGCGAATACCGACGAGCTCAGCGTCACGCTGCCGACCGGTCCGGTCGAGGGCATGACGTTCCGGATTTACTCGGCGGAATCGCACCAATGGAGCATCTACTGGGCGAATCGCAAAGACGGCCAGCTCGGCACGCCGATGATCGGCGAGTTCAAGAACGGCCGCGGCGAGTTCTACGATCAGGAGCTGTGGGAGGGCCGCATGGTCTACGTCCGCTTCGTGTGGACGAACATGACGCACCAGTCGGCGCACTTCGAACAGGCGTATTCGGCCGACGGCGGCAAGACCTGGGAGGTGAACTGGATCACCGACCAGACGCGCGTTGAATAGTCAGCGCGGGATGAGCGGCGCGTCCCACGACGTGAACGCCACGCGCGTATCGTCATCCTGATTGCCAGCCGGCGGTGTCGTCGTGCGACGCTCGCGTTCGGTGTCCTCGCCTTCGTCGCGCTTCGGTGCTGGGTACTCCGCCATGTCGCTCTGGGTCGGCCGACAATTCGTCTTATGTAGTGCCCTCGCAGCGTGTAACGGACATCACGTACAGACCGTCGACGCTCCGCAGATCTCCGACGCGGACCTGCCCGATGCATCGAACGTCGATGCTGCGGCGATGCCGTGCGGCTCCGGCGGCATGCTCGTCGTCGATCGAACGAGCTGTCCCGGCGCGATCGTGACGCCGCCGGAGCTCGGATCCGCGCAGACCGGCGACGTGATCAGCATGGACGGGCTCGACGAGGGGTCGCTGCCGTGCCTGCCGGCGTTCGTGTGCGCGCCCGCAGGCGCCGCGACGATGATGTTCTCGGATTCGCCGGAATCGCCGTCGAGCGACGGCGTGCTCTACGCCGACACGTTCGGGCCGGGTCACGCGCGGCTGTACGTCTATCACGTCGATGCCGACACGAATTCGCGCAAGTTTCCGATCGTCGCGCTCAACCAAGGCGCCACCGACGCGCACGTGACGATCGTGCGGGAAGGCTTGGCGGCACCGAGCACCGATTACATCGATGTCGGCAAAGCCGTCGCGGCGGCGTGGGCGGCGTCGATCGAATCGACCGTCGTGATCGTGCCGGCCGGCACGCGCGTCGTGCTCGATGCCGCGCTCGACGCCGAGCACGCGACGACGAATCAGCTCGTGCATGCGATCGTCGACGTCGATGCCGACGCGCCGATCAAGTTTTCGATCGTCAGCGTGCTCGCGACCGAAGATGCCGCGGCGATCGCGGCGTCGTTGCCCTTGCTGCCGAAAGACGCCGATCACGATCGCGGCACGTTCGCGAACGCGGATCTGCAACTGATCGCGACGAGCCCGGATCCGATCGCGAGCGCGCGTCACATTCGCATCGGCGACGGCACGACCGAGCCCGAGCTCACCGGCAGCGATGCGACGACGGGGTTGCCCGCGAAGCTGCTCGGCAACTACGGCGTCGCGTACGCGATCACCGCGACCGGCGCGTTGTCATTCGCCGCGAGCGCGCGCGGTGGAGCATGGGCCGGCGCGTACGACGGAGCGCCGATTCCGACCGCGAGCGGCGGGCTATCGACGACGACCGACGCGATCTGGCTCGGCAGTGCCGCGAGCTTCTCGCTCATTTCCGGCGGTGGCTCGAGCTTGCCGGTCGATCTGGTGTCGCTCGCGCATTAGCCATCGCCGCGACGAACACGAGCGCGCCGGGCACGCTGGTGGCGTACGCGCGCGCCGAGCCGATTCCCGCGTGATCGATTAGATTCGCCGCATGCCGAGTGCTGCGGGCGCGAATCGCAAGCTGTTCAACGCTGCCAAGAAGGGCGACGCTGGAGCGGTGAGCGCCGCGCTCGCAGCTGGCGCCGATGTCGCCGCACGCGACGGCAACGGTTGGATTGCGTTGCACGAAGCCTGTCGCTGGGGAAGGCTCGAGGCGGTCGAAGCGCTGCTCGCGGCCGGATCGGATCCGAACCTCGCGCACGCGCAGAACGAGTACACGCCGCTGTTCGTCACGACGTTCACGCCGGGCAGTGCAGCGATCGTCCGCGCACTCATCGCCGCCGGTGCCGCGCCATCGCTCGCGACATCGTTCGGCTGGACCGCGATGCACAACGCGGCCGCGGAGGGTGATCTCGAGGCGCTCGAAGCGTTGCTCGCCGCCGGCGGCGATCCCGAGATCGCCGGCGGAACGGACAAGCAGCGCACGGTCGTCGACAATGCAAAACCCGAGCACGCCGACGCCGTGCGCGCGCTCGTCAAGAAGTACGCGAAGACGCCGAAGCAGAGCGCCGAGGCCGCCGCGCAGATCGCGTCGCGCACGCGAGCACCAACGCAGGAGTCGCCATTCGAAGAAGCGAAGCCGATCGCGCTCGCGAAGATCGACGTCAAAGGCACGCGCACGCGTGTCGACGACGCCGGCCTGGACGCGCTGCGCGAGCTTGCGAACAGCGAGCTGCCCGCCGGATACGTCGACTTCGTTCGCACCCACGGCCCGGGGCTACTCGGCGGTCAGGTTCGCGTCTACGGACCGCGTCGGATCGCGCGCGAGCGAAAGGAGTGGCACGCGCGACTCGCGAAGCACTGGTTCTGGGGCAACGGCCCGCTGCTCACGCAGTCCGATGCGACGCAAGCGACAATCGTCGCCGACACGATCGACGGCGACGAGCTCGTCTTCCATCCCCGCGCGCCGGACACGCTGCTCATCCTTCCGCGCGACACCGAGGAGGTCGTCCTCGCGAGCCACGCGGGTCTGCTTCCCGCCCTCGCTCGTGTCTTCGGTCGCGTGCCGCGCAAGCTCGTACTCGAGCCGACCAAGGACGAGTAGCCCACGGCACTAGCGAATCGCGAGCGCTTCGCGGTAGCGCCATGCCCCGTCGACGCGGCGAAACTTCGAACGCTCGCGCTGCGCGAACGGCCGACCGCGCGTCACGCCGCGCGCGATGAACTCGACGATGTCGTCGCCTTCGGTCGCGACGATCTCGAGCCCGCGCCACTGCGTCTCGCGCGACCACGTCGCGATGTCCGCGCGATCAACCGAGTGCACGGTCGCGGGATCGTGCGTCTCGATCAAGTAATCGATCGCGCCGCGGACGAACGCGGTGTAGCGCGATCGCATCAGCGCGAGCGCGGTCGGCGCCGGCTCACCGGCGATGTAGTGGCCGCAGCACGCGGCTTCGTCGATCTTCGATCCACACGGGCAGCTCACCCGCGCGAGCTTAGCTCGGCGTGGTCGAGGTAGACGTACGTCGACGCGCCACAGCCGATGCCGAACAGCACCGCGAACACGACCGCGAGCTTGATCCTCAGCCTCACATTGGAGCTACGAGCGACGCGGCAGCTCGGATCACGGCGGCAACGTGCCGGCCGCATTCTGGTCGAGCATGCTGCCGATGTTCGCGATTTCGGTGTCGCGACCGCCGAGCTGGCCGGTCTGGCCGCCGAGCCAGTTCCACTCGAGGAACTTCACGATCGACGTGTGCTCCATCTGCACGTGCGAGACCGTGTTCGCGGCCGCGAACGGCCCGACGGCGAGCAGCGGAATGCGCGTGCCGTACGGCTGCTGATCGATCGGATCGATGCCCGGCGGCGCGATGTGATCGAAGTAACCGCCGCCTTCGTCCCAGGTCACGAGCACGAGCGTATCGTCGCCGTATTGGCTCGCCTGGATCTGCGCGATCACGCCGTCGACGAACGTCTCGCCGTCGCTGATCGTGGTTCCTTCGCCGGGATGCTCGGTGTGATAGCCGAGCCCTTTGACGAACACGACCTGCGGCAGCGCGAGGCTCGACAGATCGCTCGCGAGCTGCGAGTAGTCGCGAAGAAATTTCGGGTTGTCGGCGAGGTTCGCGTAGTAGTCGAACGGAATGTCGTCGGGATCGAGATCGCACGGATAGATGCCGAGCCCGAACGGACAATCTTTCGGCGGTCGCGGACAATCGCCGGAACCGACCGCGGCGACCATCGCTTGATAGCCCTCGGCGTAGAATGTCCAGGACACGCCGGCGCTGCCGAGCAAATCCGCGATCGTCGGGCCTTGAAAATCCATCGTCCCCGGCGTGGTCGTGCAGGTGTGACCGATCGCGTTCGGCTCGTATTCGTCGTCGAGGAATACGAACTGCGCTCGCGCCAAGTACATGTCGTTCGACGAGCTCTGCCCCGAGACCGGCTGGAAATAGCGATCGGCAAGCGCGCCCGAGCCGGCGAGCTGCCAGTACGGCGTCGGCGTGGCGTACGCGAAGTTGCGCGGGTCGGAGCAATCGGTCGCGCCCGACGTGTAGCGATCCATCGCTCCGCCGTCGGCTTCCGCGAGCTCGCACGCCTGCGAATGATCCGGATCCCACGTGCCGTTCGCGGCGTCGTCGAGCACGGTCGGTGCCGCGCCCGACGGATCGCTGCCGGGACCGGCTTCGCAACACGCAGGACCGTCCGTGCACGCCGGCGCCGAGCCCGTCGGCGCGGTGCAGTAGCGGCCGAAGTACGTGTCGAACGTGTGGTTCTCTTGAATGATCACGACGAGGTGATCGATCTTCGACGTCGGGCACGGGCCATCGCAGCTGCCCGACGCGCGATGCGGCGTCGAGCTGCACGCGGCGGCGAGTAGCACCAGCGCGATCGTCCTCACCGCGTCGAGTCTACGGCATCCGGCGGTGCTAGGGTCACGCACGGCTATGGCCGATCTCACCGCATGGCGCGCGCTCGTCGATAAAGAGCTCGCCGGAGCTCCGTTCGACAAGCTCGTGCAGCGCACCGCGGAGGGCCTCGCGATCGAGCCGCTCTACGTCGAGGCGCCGGCGAACGCGACGCGACCCATCGGCGGCGCGAGCTTTCGGATCTGCATGCGCGCGCGGCCGGGCGAGGCGCGCGAGCACATCGACGGCGGTGCAGATGCGCTGTGGCTCGACCTGAACGATTTCGCCGGCGCGAGGTTTGCGGCGCAGCGCGGTGTTCACCTCGTCAGCGAGCACGTCGAAACTGCCGGCGAAGTCCACGACGACGACGA
>DASXEF010000932.1:0-6745 GCA_036490255.1 Kofleriaceae bacterium | reverse complement strand
CGAGCTGCGCGGTCGCGCCTACGAGCGCCGGTGTTTTCGCGGCGAACCACGCGCGCGTCACGCGATCGCGCGTCGCCGCGTAGCCGGCTGCACTGCCGTCTTTCAGCTGCACGGTGAGCTGCAGATCGGCGAGGTTCGCGTCGACGAACATGCGCAGCTCGGGCTGTGCCAGCAGTAGCTCTTCGAAGTCGGCGGTCGCCGCGGCGAAGCGATCGGGATCGGTCGGCAGCGTCTCGCCTTTGCCGGCGACGTAGCCGCGCATGCGCAGCATCGTCGTCGGGCCGACCACGCCGGTGATCTCGGGCGAGCTCTCGAGCGTGCGCGTGAATGCTTCGACCGCGCGCAGCACCTCGGGATCGCTCGCGGTCGCCTGCGGCAAATGGATCCACACGTGCGCGACATCCAAGCCGCCGACGTGCGCGCGAAACCACAACAGATCCTGCGCGACGTCGGAGCTCGGATCGATCGTCGTCAGCGGATCGGTCTCGACGTTCGCGCCGGCGATCACGCCGGGGATGCCGAACAGCACGGCCGCGCCGATCGCACACGCCGCGATCGCGCCGATCACGAGCGGCCAGCGCAGTCGAAACGTGATCCGCGGGATCACGCGGGCGAGCCGCTCGTAGAAGTGATGCTTCGGCGCGACGGCGGTGCCGGTCGGCGTGCGCAACACCCGCTGCAGCGCCGGGAACAACGTGAACGCGACGACCCACGAGATCGCGAGCCCGACCGCGGTCCAGATGCCCATCTCGCGAATCGGCCGGATGTGCGAGACCGCGAGCGCGCCGAACCCCATCGCGGCGGCGAGCGTCGATGCGGTCACCGGCAGGAACTTGTTGCGCAGCGCGGCGAGATGATGTTCTTCGCGCGACGAGCCGTCGGTGTGATCGATGAATCGGGCGTGGATGTAGACGAGCGACGCGAGCGTCGTGACCATGATCGTCAGCGGCACCAGCACCGAGACGATCGTGAACGCGAAGCCGAGCAAGCCGCCCACGGCGACCGCGATGGCGACCGTGGTTCCGAGGCTGAGCACGATCGCGGCGAGCGCACGCACCGATCGAAACAAGAACACCGCGATCACGACGAGCAACACGCCGAACACCGGGAACGCGCGGGCCGACGCGTCGGCGGTCGCGCGCTCGATCCACGAGCTGACGTACGGCTGGCCGACCTTGCGCACGTGGCCGGCCCCCGACAGTGCGAGCGCGCGATCGATCGCGGCGAGCACGTGATCGCGCTCGGCGGGGGTGTGCGCATCGAGCGATGCGACGAGCGAGATGAAGTCGTCGCCGACGAGGTTTTGTGCGCGAAAGATCTTCGTGCCGGTCGCGAGCGCTTTCAGCTCGTCGATCGATGCGGTCGGCCGCGCCTGGCGAAGTGCATCGAGCGCGGTGAACGCGGTCACGTGCGGGATCGCCGAGATCGCCGCGTGCGCGCGCTGCACGCGGGCGAGCTCGGCCGGCGCCCACGGCGACGCGCTCTCGAACACGAGTAGCGCGATCGGCGGCTCCGGGAACAGCCTGTCGAACGCGCGCGTCGCGGCGAAGTCGGGGTCGCTCGGCACGATCAGGCGATCGATGCCGCTGTCGCTCGGGATGTGCACCGCTTCGTAGATCGCGGCCGGCAGTAGCAAAGCGTAGACGACGAGCACGATCGCGCGGTAGCGCACGATCGCGGCGAGCGCGCGTGCGATGCGATCGTGGGATGTCATGTCCTCACGTAGCGAGTCGCGCGTGCACGCGTCAAGAGGTAGGGTCCGATCATGAGATGTGCTTCGTTGCTCGTCCTCGCGCTCGGTGCAGCTGCAGTTGCTGCACCACCTGCGAAGCAAACGATCGCGGTGTGCTCGCCGGGCGCCGTCGGCACGCAAGCCGACGCGCAGCCGGCACTCGATCAGTTTGCGAGCGCGGTCGCCGCGAAAGCGGGCGTGCCGATGGCGGCGGTGTACGACGAGACCGAAGCCGGTGGCGTCGCGCGACTCAAAGCTGCCGACATCGCGCTCGTGTCGCTGCCGTTTTTCCTCGCGCACGAAAAAGACCTCGGATTGCACGCGCGGCTCGACGTCGTGCAACAGGGCCGCCCCGATCTCGACACGTGGACGCTGGTCGCCAAGAAAGGTCGCGTCACCAACGCGGCCGCGCTCGGCAACATGACGATCTACGGCAACGTCGCGTTCTCGCCGGCGTTCGTCCGCGGCGCGATCTTGGGAAGCTGGGGCAAGGTCCCCGAGACCACGAAGCTCGTGCAATCGAGCTCGGTGCTGTCGTCGCTGCGCAAGGCGGCGAACGGCGATCCGGTCGCGGTCGTGCTCGACGGCGCGCAACAGGCGTCGCTCGCGTCGCTGCCGTATGCGAATCAGCTCGAGGTCGTCGCGACGTCGCCGGCGATGCCGGCCGGCGTGGTCGCGACGATCGACGCGAAGGTCACCGCGTGGCCGGCGATCGAGAAAGCGCTGCGCGCGATGACGACGGATCAGCTCGCGGCGATCCGCCAGGCCAAGATCATCTCGGTCGACGACAAGGCGCTCGGTGCAGCGCGAACGGCGTTCGAGGCGGCGAAGTGAGAGCGCTGCTGCTGGTCGCGCTCGCCGCGTGCGAAGCGTCGATGCACGAGCCGTCGTCGATCGACACGCTCGCGCCGCACCAGGCGAACGGCCGCAGCGCCGAGCAATTGATGCGCGACGGCGATGCGGCGTGGGCGAAACGCGACGCGAAGACCGCCGTCGACGACTACCTCGATGCAGCGGCGCTCGATGACAAGCGCGTCGATGCGCTGCTCGGCGCGATGACCGCGACGCACTTTCGCATCGAGCACGATCAGGTCGACAAGGCGGCGCTATCGCAGCAAGCGGTGCAGCTCGGCCAGCAATGCCTGCGCCGCGCGCCGAACGACGCCGGCTGCAAGTATCGGCTCGCGATCGCGCTCGGTCAGGAAGCGCGCGAGCATCCAGCGCAGGGCAAAGACGCGGTGAATCACATGGTCGACCTGCTCCATCAGGCGATCACGACGCAGCCCGCGCTCGACGACGGCGGCCCGCATCGCGTGCTCGCGCTCGTGCTCGTGCGCGCGCCGGCATGGCCGGCCGGCCCCGGCGATCCCGAGGCCGGCCTCGACGAAGCTCGCAAAGCGGTCGCGACGACGCCCGACGCCGCCGAAAACCAGCTCGCGCTCGGCGAAGCGCTCGTCGCGAACGGATCGATGCCCGAAGCTCACGCCGCCTATGCAAAAGCTGCACAGCTGGCGTCATCGTCGAGGTCGCCCGACGCAACGGCGTGGCAGAAGGACGCCGAGGCGGGGCTGGCGAAGACGCAGTGAGGTTAAAGCGCGATAAAGGTCACTGCGGCGATCTGCTTCTGCGGCGATGATGCGGCGCGCATGCCGCTGTTGCTCGTCGAAGATAACGTGGTGTTAGCGGCGTCACTCGCGCGCGGATTGCGCGAAGACGGCTTCGAGGTCGACGCGGTCTCGACCGGCGCCGATGCGATCAAGCGGCTCGCCCGGCGCGACATCGACGGCGTCGTGCTCGATCTCGGCTTGCCCGACATCGACGGTCTCCAGGTCATCGACGACGCACGCGCCCGCGACGTCCACGCGCCGATCTTGGTGCTGACCGCGCGCGACGCGGTGAAGATGCGCGTCGACGCGCTCGATCGCGGCGCCGACGACTATCTCGTCAAGCCGTTCGAATACGACGAGCTGCTCGCGCGGTTGCGCGCCCTGCTCCGCCGCGCGGCCGCACCGCGCTGGGCGCCGCTGTCCTGTAACGGGCTGGCCTATCGCGATAACGAGCTCGTCGTCACGATCGGCGACACCCGCATCCCGCTGTCGCCGCGCGAGCACGTGCTGCTCGGCTTCTTCTTGCGCCGGCAAGGCGAAGCGTTGGCGCGCAACGAGATCCTGCTGCAAGTGTTCGGCTATGGCTTCGAGCCCGGCACGAACCTCGTCAACGTTCACATCGCGAACCTGCGCCGCAAGCTCGGCACGAAGGCCGTCGTGATCGAGACCGTGCGCGGCATCGGGTATCGCCTGCGCGCCGCCGGGCCCGGCGATGTCATCGCACCGACCGACGTCGATCCCGAGTCCGCCGAGCCATGATCCGCGCACGCACGCTGCCGAGTCGGCTCGCGCTGTGGATGTGCGGGATGATGTTCGTAGGGCTCGCCGTGTTCACCGCGGCGGCGTACGTCGTCGTCTACATCGAAGAAGAAGCCGACGTCGAACGCGGCGTCGAGCAAGATGCGGCGGCATCGGCGCGCGCGCAGGTGATGACCTCGCTCGCGATCGCCGCGCCGCTCGCGCTCGGGCTCTCCGTGATCGTCGCCGCGTGGGCGAGCCGCCGGCTGATCGGGCCGCTCGAGCGCGCGACGCGCACGGCCGCGGCGATCTCGGTCGATCGCTTCGACCGCCGGATGGACGTGCCGACCGACTCGGTCGAGCTGCGCTCGCTCGCGACCGCGATCAACGACCTGCTCGACCGGCTGCAGCGCGGCTACTTGGCGCTCTCGTCGTTCTCGGCCGATGCGTCGCACGAGCTGCGCACGCCGATCGCGGCCGTGTCGAGCGAGCTCGAGACCGCGCTGCGCCGGCCGCGCACGGTCGCCGAATGGGAACTGTCGGCGCAGACGTCGCTCGCCGAGCTGCATCGGCTCGGCAGCCTCGTCGACTCGATGCTGCGGTTCGCGCAGGCCGACGCGACGCGCGACGCCGACGCGACGATCGTCGAGCTCGCGGATGCGATCGAAGATGCGGCCGCGGTCCAGCTCGCGGCGGCGGCGAAGTCGAACGTGACGTTGCGCGTCGAGCTCGGCGCCGGCGCTGCGAAGCTGCGCGGCCACGCCGAGCTGCTCGGCACCGCGGTGTCGAACTTGATCTCGAACGCGCTGCGCGTCACGCCGGCCGGCGGCGACGTGAGCGTGACACTCGACCACGGCGATCAGCTCGCGACGATCACGATCGAAGACACCGGGCCGGGCTTGCCCGAGGATCGCAGCAAGCTGTTCGTGCCGTTCGCGCGCGGCGCCGCGAGCACCGGCGTCGGGCTCGGCCTCGCGATCACGCGACGGATCGTCGAGCGCCACGGCGGCACGATCAGCGCGACGAACGGCGCGCGCGGCGGCGCGAAGTTCACGATCGAGTTGCCGCTGGCGTGAGCTACTGCGCGACGCCGGCCGCGAAGTCGGTGTCGATTGCGGTCTTGACCTTCGCGAGCTCGGTCTCGTCGGTGAAGATCACACCGAGCTCGCGGTTGTAGCCGAGCGAGCCGGCCGAGAAGTTCTCCGAGCCGACGAACCCCTTCTTGCAGCTCGTGCCGGTGCAGTCGACGAGGACCGCCTTCGCGTGGATGTACGGATTCGACGCCGTGCCCTCGTCCGAGGTCGGGCCGGTCATCACGACAGACCCTTTACCAGCCGCCGCGATGATCTCGTTGTCGCTCGTCGCGTCGGGGCCGGCATTCGCGACCACGACATGCACGGCGACGCCCTTCTTCGCAGCCGCGACGATGCCGTCGACGATGCCGTTCTGATCGGTGTCGCTGAGCTCTTCGACCTCGACGTCGAGCGTCGACGTCGCCGAGGTGATCAGCGCGTAGAGATCCGGCCGCGCGTTGGTGTCGGCGACGACGAGATCGCCGCTCGGCGTGACCGACGTCATCGCGTAGTCGGCCTGAAAGATCGCGGTCGCCTCTTGCACGTCGGCGAGCGACGTGTCGGTGGCGAGATATTCGCGGTTGTATTCGGGCGAGCTGGTGTTCGCGTTCATCGTCATGATCCACGCGGCCTTGCCGTCGATCATCACGGTCTTCTCGTGCGTGTACATGAACGCGGTGCTCGACCACACGACGGGTACGCCGGCGCTCATCAGCGTCGTGTACGCGGGCATGTTGAACGAGCGCGTGGTCGTCGACTGGTCGAGGATCACCTTGACGTCGACGCCCGCCGCGTGGCGCGACGTCAGCGCCGAGATCACGCCGGCGTGATCGAGCTCGTACATCGTCATGTACAAGCTGGTGGTCGCGGCGTTCATCGCGGCGACCAGCTCCGAGGCCTTGTTGCCGTTGGGCTCGACGATGATCGAGATGTCGCCCGGTGGCGTGCTACTCCCGCTTCCGATGCCGCTGCCGCTGCCGCTCCCACTGCCGGAGCCGCTGCCCGAGCCACCGCCGCCGTCGCCACCCGTTTGTTGGTTCATCCCCGGCATACCGCCGCAGGCAGCGAGGACAGCGATCAACAGCACGCTTCGCACGGCCGGAACGGTACTGCCACCGGACTGCCATAGTGATTAAAAAACGACCTGTCACAAACCGACACACCGGGCAAAAATACCGTTGTCGTCGGAGCGCGGGCCTGGAGTAGAGTCCGCCCCGCGATGCGGGCAGTCCTTCTCGTTTCCCTCCTCACGGTCGCCGCGGCTTGCGGTAACTCCAACAACAACAATGGCGGCGGTGGCGACGGCGGCAGCGGCAGCGGCTCGGGAAGCGGTAGCGGCAGCAACTTCGTGCCCGCCGATGCCCCGGTCGCGACCGATGTCACATGCACGACGCTCGCGCCGCTCGGCAGCGGCACCTGCTCGGTGACGAGCGCCGGCAGCGGCACGCCCGTTCTGATCGAAGGCGAAGTGCTGACCCAGAGCACCGTCTATCACGGCGGCGGCGTGCTCGTGACCAACGGCAAGATCAGCTGCGTCGGCTGCAGCTGTGCGGCGAGCGGCCAGACGGTCGTCGAGTGCCCGGGCGCATCGATCT
>DASXEF010000896.1:0-5920 GCA_036490255.1 Kofleriaceae bacterium | reverse complement strand
TCGTCGTCTTGTACATCGCGTCGCTGCCCCACCAGTTCGCGACCTCCTCGGTGATCGCTTTCCACACGCGCTCGGGAGGCGCCGCGATCTCGACGCGCGCCAGCACGCTTCGCTTGGTGACATCGGCAATCGACGTTGCGCTGCGTCTCGTCATGTATCCTCCAGGTAACGCTTCAGCGAGTCCAAGTTGCGCTGCCACGACGCGCGATAGCCTTCGAGCCAGGACATCGCTTTTTGCAGCGGTGCCGGGCGAAGCGCGTAGAGCCGCTCGCGGCCGACGCGCTCTTCGGTGACCAGCTTCGATTCGCGTAGCACCCGCAGGTGCTTCGAGATCGCCGGGCGTGTCAGATCGAAGTCGGCGACGAGCTCGTTGACCGGCGCCGGTCCGGCGCGCAATCGATCGAGGATCGCGCGCCGTGTCGGATCGGCGATCACGTGAAATACGTCGCGCTGAGCCTTCACAATAGGTAACCGAAAAGTCACTTATTTTGGAGGCCGCGTCAACTCACAACTCGATCGGCCACGCGAGGTGGCGCTCGAACATGCGTGCGCGCAGCGCCTTCAGCTCGGCCGGAACCAGCGGGCCGAACTCTTCGGCGGCTGCGGTGAAGCCCTGCTTCGCGACCGACACGAAGCCCGGGCAATCCGCGTCGGCGAGCGGCACGAGCGGCGTCAAGAACGTCGCGGTGTAGATGTCGACGGCGTTCGGCCGATCGCCGCCGAAGTAGTCGCGACCGGCGAGCCGCGCGCTCAGATGGGCGAGCTGCGCGGTGAACCGCTCGCGCACGCGTTCGAACGAGGCGTCGACGTAGCCGTAGCGCTTCGCGAGCCGCGTCGCGATCGGCTGCGGAAATCCGCGCGCACCGTTCGACGCGATGCCGACGTGGATCATCGCGAGCCGCTCGTTCCAGCCCAGGCCGTCTTCGCCCGCGATCAGCTCGACGAGCCCCATCACGTCGGCGCGTCCGGCCAGATCGTGCGGCACGAGCCCAGCATCGGGCGCGAGCCTCGCGACGAGCGCCACGATCGCGCTCGCGGCCGTGCGCGCCGGCTCCTTGCCGTGCAACACGACGGGGACGTTATCGACGCCGGTCCACGTCGCGGCTTCGCGATCGCCCGGCATCGATCGCACCGCGACCGCCGGCAACTTCGCGACGCGGAGCAGGCCTTTGGTCGCCTCCGACCACGGGCTCGGAAGTACGCCTGCGACAACGATGCGGATGGCAATCGATTCCTTCGCGCGGGCGAGGTCGACGTATTCGATCATGCGGCGAACCTATCAGGTACGCTCGATGTCATGAGGGCGTTCGGCCTCGCCGTCGTCGCGTTCGTGGCAGGCGCGTGCAAGCACACCGCCGGCGACACGATCACCGACGCAGCATCGTCGGTCGACGCGATGGCAGATGCGGCGATCGCGGCGGCACACGATCCGTGCAAGCCGTTCGCGATGCCGTCCGCCGATGCGCTGTTCGCATCGACCAAGAAGGTATTCGCGCACTACTTCTATCCGTTTCCGCTCTCGATCGACAACAAGCCGAGCGGCAGCGACTACTACAACACGCAGTATCTGTCGCCGTCGGGCGAGAGCGACAAGTGGCTCGCGAACGGCGGCTACTTGCGCGCGCGCCCGCTCGCGATCGCACCGAGCACCGCGACCGATTGGCAGATCGAGAACATGAAAGTCGAGGTCCGCATGGCGATCGCCGCCGGCATCTCGGGATTCACCGTCGACGTGCTCGGCACCGATCAGACGGTCGCCGGCAGCCAGCTGCAAAATCTGCTCGCCGCCGCCGCCGCGGTCGATCCGCGCTTCGCGATCGTCGTGATGCCCGATGTCTCGGCGCTCGGCTCGGCGGCGACGGCATCGACGCTCGAGTCGATCATCGCGTCGGTCGCGACCAGTCCGAGCGCGTATCACCTCGCCGACGGCCGGCTCGTCGCGAGTGCGTTCGACGCGAGCCTCGTGCCCGCAGCGACGTGGTCGACCGCGTTTGCGGATCTCGCGGGGTCCGGCATCGACGTCGCGTTCGTCCCGACGTTCCTCGGCTGGCAAGCAAGTGCATCGGCGTTCGCATCGGTCAGCTACGGCTTTGCCGATTGGGGAACGGCGACGCCGGCGTCGGCGATCGCGAGCGAGACCGCGCCGGCGGCAGCGCAAGCGATGGGCAAGATCTTCATGAGCCCGGTCGATCCCGAGCAGTATCGCCCGAAGGACTTCATCTACTGGGAGGCCGGCAACAGCGCCGCGTTTCGCGATGCCTGGACCAGCGCGATCACCGGCGGCGCCGATTGGATCCAGCTCGTCACGTGGAGCGATTTTTCAGAATCGAGCGTGGTCGAGCCCTACACGGACGCGACGCTCGCAGGCGATCTCGGCACCGGCTACTACGATCTGACCGCGTACTACGCGACGTGGTTCCTGACCGGCGCCGCGCCGGTGATCGATCACGACGTGCTGTATTACTTCTATCGCCGCGAGCCGGTCGCCGCCGCCGATCCGAACCAAGCAACGCCGACGACGGCGCAAGGTCCGGCCGGCAGCGATCGCGTCGAGCTCGTCGGCTTTCTCACCGCACCGGGCACGCTCGAGATCACGTTCGGCAGCGACACCGCGACGATGGACGCGCCGGCCGGTGTGACGTCGTTCTCGGTGCCGCTGCAGGCCGGAGTCCCGCAGTTCGGGCTATCGCGCGGTAGTGCCGCGATCATCTCGGCGCCCGGCCCGATCGAGATCGCCGGCTCCGGCGGGCTCGCGTCGGGCACGCTCGATCTGACGTACTGGAGCGGCAGCGTGTCGAGCGACGGCACGTGCCAGCTCCAAGCGCAGCGCTAGTCACTGCGGCGTCGGCGCGAACGCGGTGCCGGCGCCGATCAACGGCCGCAACACGCCCGAGCCGTCGACGACGAGCCCGTACGCTTGCAGCGGATCGACCGGTACCTGCGTCATCGCGTTCGGCATGGTCATGTCGGGTACGAGCTCGACGTGGTCGCCGTTGACCACGCCTGCGAGCACGCCGCCGGCGTACGCGTACGCGCTCGCGTACGGCGCGTCGCTCCACGTGCTCGCGGCCGAGCGTTGGCGCACCGGCAGCGGCGTCTCGACGTGCGTGCCGTTGTCCTCGCGATACGCGACCACGACCATGCCGATACCGTCGGGACCGAGCACGATGTGCGATCGCGAGATGAAGTCGTCGTAGCTCGTCGGATCGGCGCGCTCGATATCGGTGAGCGCCGTCGCGGCGGGCGGCAGCGATTGCAGCGACGAGTACGCCTCGTAGTCGAACGGGTTCGAGGTATTCGCCTCGCTGATCGCGAGCCACAGCGTGCCGTCGGAGCCGATCGCGCCGTCGAGCGCACTGCCGGCGGCGACGAACGGACCGCGATCGACAACCCACGCATCGTTCGGCCGAGCTCGCTCGATGCCGGCCGCTACGGCGATCCACGCATACAGGCCGCTGTCGTCGCGCGATGCCGCGATCACCGAGCCGACGATGTCGCTCGGGCTCGCCGCCGAGCCTTCGTACATCGCGGCGACGCCGTTGGCCATCGTGCCGATCACGACCGGGTTGCCGTCGTCGCCGTCGGCGAGCTTCGCGAACACCGGACCGGTATCGGCACGCGTCGGCATGCCGGTCAGCGGATACACGCCCATCGCGCTGCCGGAGAACACCGCGAGGCCGACTTCGCCGAGCTGTGTCACGTACTGCGTGCCGTACAGCGCCGCGATCACGCCCGATGCCGTCGTGCGCGCGTCGAGAAATAGATCGACGTCGAACCCTGGACCGGGCGTCCACGTCGTCGCGACCGAGAACGCGCCGGCGGTCGCGATGCCGGCGGTGGTGTGAACGTCGACGGTGCCGGTCGTGCACGGAAATGCGATCGTGCCGGTGATCTGCGTGTCGCTCCACGCGATGTTCTGCAGCTGGCAATCATCGCTGACCGCGCCCTGCACGCCGGCGTACGACAGATCCGGCGCGAGCTCGAGAGCACCTTCGTTCGTGCCGAAGTGCTCGCCGGTGATCGTCACGACGGTGCCGTAGCCGCCGCTCGTCGGCGTCATCGAATCGATCACGGGTGCCGGCGGCGGCGCATCGGTCGGATTTGAATTGCTCTGGCTGTTGACCGCGCAACCGACGAGCCCGACCGCGAAGATGAAGCGCATCGTGACAGCGTACGCACGGCTGCGCGCGGCTGCGCAGCGCTCACCGCGGGCTCACGGTGGTGGTACGTTGCGGCACACACATGTCGTTCGTTCCACTCGTGCCGATCGGCGACGCACTCGCAACGCTCGTCGACGAGCGTACGGCCGCCGACCAACGCGCCGCGCTCGCGACGCTCGAGGATGCATTGCGCGCGCGCCGCACCGACGTGCACGCCGGTTGGGGTCCGAGCTACGTCGATCGCGTTCACAAGAAGGGCAAGCTGACCGCGCGCGAGCGGCTGGCAAAGCTCGTCGATCCCGGCACGCGGCCGTTCGAGGTCGGCACGTTCGTCAACTACGGCGAAACGTTTCCAGGTGACCAGAAGTCGCCGGCGGCCGGCGTCGTCACCGCATTCGCGCGCATCGAAGGCCGCTGGTGCATGGTGATCGCGAACGACAACACCGTCGCTTCCGGCGCGTGGTGGCCGCGCACGCCGGAGAAGATCGAGCGCGCGCAGATGATGGCGCTGCGCTTGCGCGTGCCGACCGTGTACCTCGTCGATTGCAGCGGCCTGTTCTTGCCCGAGCAGAGCAAGAGCTTTCCGGGCGCGACCGGCGCCGGCCACATCTTCAAGATGAACTCGCTGCTCTCGGCGAACGGCGTCGCGCAGATCGCCGGCGTGTTCGGCGATTGCATCGCCGGCGGCGGCTACATGCCGATCATCTCCGATCGCGTGTACATGACCGAGCAGGCGTACATGGTGATCGCCGGCGCGGCGCTGATCAAAGGCGCGAAGAGCCAGAAGCTGACGTCGCTCGACATCGGCGGCCCCGAAGTTCACGTCCATCAATCCGGCTGCGCCGACGTCCGCGTTCCGGACGACGACGCGTTGCTCGAGTGCATTCGTCGCGACGTCGCGCGGTTGCCGTCGAGCGGCGCCGATTTCTATCGCGGCGGCATCGGCGAGATCGATCCGAGATTCGCGACCGCCGAGCTCGCCGCGATCCTGCCGAGCGATCACCGCGAGGCGTACGACGCGAATCAAGTGCTCGCGCGGCTCGTCGATCAATCGCTGTTCTGGGAAGTGATGGCGACGGTCGGTGACGAAATGATCTGCGGCATCGGCCGGATCGGCGGCTTGTACGCCGGTTTCGTGATCAACCGGCAAGGGCTCGTCGGCGATCCCGATCAACCCGATCGGCGCCGGCCGTCGGGCATCTTGTATCGCGACGGCATCGCCAAGATCAGCGCGTTCTCGCGCGCGTGCAACGACGACGGCATCCCGCTGATCTGGCTGCAGGATATTTCGGGCTTCGACATCGGCACCGAAGCCGAAGCGCACGGCTTGCTCGCGTACGGCTCTTCGCTGATCTACACGAACTCGACGAACACGACGCCGATGTTCACGGTGTTACTGCGCAAAGCCTCGGGCGCCGGCTACTACGCGATGAGCGGCCTGCCCTACGACCCGGTCGTTCAGTTATCGACGAGCTACGCGCGGCTCTCCGTGATGGAGGGCCGCACGCTGTCCATCGCGGCGTTCAACACGAAGCTCGACGACGATTTCCAGATCATGGCGACCGATCCGGCCGAGCGCGCGAAGATCGCCGCCGGCATGCGCGAGACCGAAGCGCGCATCGAGCGCGACATGGATCCGTTCGTCGCCGCGCGGCAAATGGATACCGACGAGATCGTCGAGCTCGGCGAGCTGCGTGCGTATCTCGGCGCGCTCGTCGAGATGGCGTATCAAAACACCGGGCACAGGCGCGTCAAGAACC
>DASXEF010000803.1:0-4070 GCA_036490255.1 Kofleriaceae bacterium | reverse complement strand
CAAGCGCGTCGCGGTGTGATCGAGCAGCGGCCGGCCATCGCCCGCCGGCGCGTCGTGCTCGAGCTGTGGCGGCGCCGGATAGGCGAGCGCGACGGCTTCGGGAAATGCCGCCGCGACTTGCCGTGCGCCGGCCGATTCGGGCGAGCGCAACAACTCGAGCGCCGCCGCGCAAAACCGCGTGTCGGCGAGCATGCACGCGACGAGCGCGCGCGGCGACAGCCAGCTGCACGCGGCATCGGCGCCGACGCGCGAGGCGAGCATCCACGCGTCGAGCTCGCTCGCGATCTCAGGCATCCGGCGAATTTACGCTAAACCGCGCCGCGACCGGCACGTGGTCCGACGGCACGTCGCGCGATGGCAACGGCGTATCGTCCGCGACGGGCAACGTCGGCAACGCCTCGGCGACGAGCTCGCGCGTGTGCCACAGGTAATCGATGCGCTTCGCGCGGCCGTGTGGATTCGCGGTCGCGCCGCGGCACGCGTCGACGAAGCCTGCCTCGACGAGCAGCGCGTACGCCGGATCGTCGGGCGTGAAGTTGAAATCGCCGCACGCGATCCACGGCCGCGGCCACGTCGCGAGCTCGGCGAACAGCTCGCGCAGCTGCGAAACCGCGAAGCGTTGCTCGTGCGCGACGGCGGGACGATCCCACCGCAAGTGCGTCGTCGCGACGGTGATCGCATCGTCGATGCGCGCGATCAGCGCGACTTGCTCCGTCGCGTCGGCAAACGCGAGCGTCTTCGCATCGGTCACCCCGGCGCCGGCGATCGCGATGCCGTCTGGCCGATCGCCGAGCTTCGGCGCGAATTCGACGGCAACGCCGCGCGCGCGCAACGCACCGACCAGCGACGGCTCGATCTCTTGCAGGCACACCAGCTCGCCGAGCGACACGCGCTCCGCGATCTGTGCCGCGAGCGCAGCGCGGCGCGCGCCTGGCACGAGCAGCGCGGGATCGATGCGCGGGTAATAGCTCGCGCGGACGTAGCCGTCCGCGAGCACGTTCCACGACGCGATTATTCGTTGCACGCGCGCGTGCGTTCCGGCAGCTTCTTGCCGGGGTTGAGCAGATCTTTCGGATCCCACATCGCCTTCCACTTGCGCTGCCACTCGACGAGCCGCGCGCTCTGCTCCATCGGCACGTAGTCGCGCTTGGTCAACCCGATGCCGTGCTCGCCGGAGAGCGTGCCGCCGAGCTCGATCGCGTGCGCGAACACCTGCTTCGCACCGGCCCACATCCGCGCGCGGACGGCGGGATCCATCGGGTCGTCGTTCGACATCAGATTGACGTGCAGGTTGCCGTCGCCGGCGTGGCCGAACACGACGATCTCGATGCCGGTCTCGGCGCGCACGCGATCGAGTCGATCGAACATCTGGACGATGCGCCCGCGCGGCACGCAGATATCTTCGTTGACCTTGATCCGATAGCCGGCTTTGAGCGCGGGCGAGATCGACCGGCGCGCTTCCCAGACTTTCGCGCGCTCGCTCGCCTCCGTCGCACCGAGCACGTCGATCGCGCCGAGCTCGTCGCAGGCCGCGCCGATCTTTTCCATCTGCAGCTGCATCGTGTCGGGATCACCGTCGACCTCGAGCAGCACGATCGCGCCGGCGTTCGCGGGAAACCGATAGCGGCTCTTGCTGCGGATCTGATCGATCGATGCGCGATCGGCGATCTCGAGCGCGCGCGGCCGCAAGCCGTGCTTGAGCAAGCCTTCGATCGCGGCGCCGGCGGTCGCGACGTCGGCGAACACGCCGAGCACGGTCGCCGCCGCGGGCGGCTTCGGCACCAGCTTGATCGCGAGCTCGGTGATCACGCCGAACGTGCCCTCGCTGCCGACGAAGCCGGCGACGAGGTCGTAGCCGGTGACGCCTTTCGCGGTGCGCCGCCCGCAGCGCAACAGCTCGCCACCCATCAGGCCGACTTCGAGGCCCAAAACATACTCGCGCGTGACGCCGTACTTGAATGCGCGCGGTCCGCCGGCGTTCGTCGCCGCGTTGCCGCCGATCGAGCAAAAATCGAGCGACGCCGGATCGGGCGGATAGAACAAGCCCTGTGCTTCGACGGCTTCTTGCAAGCGGCCGGTGACGACGCCGGGCTCGACGACCGCGACGAGATCCGCGGCGTCGATCTCCTTGATGCGCTGCATCTTCTCGGTCGACAGCACGACGCCGCCTTTGATCGGCAGCGCGCCGCCGACCATGCCGGAGCCGGCGCCGCGCGGCGTGACCGGCACGTTTTGCTCGGCGCAGATGCGAAGCACCGCCGAGACGTGCGCCGCCGATTCGCAGAGCACCGCGCATTCCGGCGCGTGATATTCGGGCAGCGGGCTCTCATCGCGGCCGTAATCTTCGAAGCGATCGTGTGCGGGACCGACGATCGCGTCGCCGCCGAGCTCGCGCTCGAGAATCTGTACGATCGAGCTCACACGCCAATCACACGGAGAACGACGAGCCGCAGCCGCAGGTGGACTTCACGTTCGGATTGTTGAACTTGAAGCCGGCGCCTTGCAGGCCCTCGACGTAATCGATCTCGGTTCCGGCGAGATACATCAGGCTCATCTCGTCGACGACGCAGCGCACGCCGGCCGTCTCGAACTGACGATCGACTTCCGCGGGCTCGTCGAAGTAGAGGTCGTACGAGAAGCCGGCGCAGCCGCCGCCGACGACGCGAAGGCGCAGTGCCATCGTCGTTTCGATACCTTCGGCGTCGCGGATCTCGTTGACCTTCGTCGCCGCCGTCGGCGTGATGAGCAACATCGACTCCGGGCCGGGAGCCATCTCGGGAGCAGTGGCAGATGCAGTAGCAAGCTCGGACATCTTTTGAATCCTCGGCGCGACCTTACCCTCACGTGAGGGTTACGGCAACCATTCGATGGTACAACGCGTCGATGCCTGTCTATGACGAGCTTTTGCGCGAGCTTCGCGGCAAGACGCCCGAGATCGATGTCGATGGGCTGGTTGTCGAGGCGCAGCGCGTCATCTTGATCGACTGTCGCGAGCCCGACGAGCACGCCGCCGGTGCGATCGCCGGTGCGCATTGGATCCCGCGCGGCTTTCTCGAGGCGAAAGTCGAGAAGCTCGTCGCAGAACGCGCATCGCCGATCGTCGTGTACTGCGCGAGCGGGAACCGTTCGTTGTTCGCGCAGCGCAGCCTGAGCGAGCTCGGCTACTCCAATGTCCGTTCGCTCGCCGGCGGCTTTTCGGGTTGGAAAAAAGCCGGCCAGCCGTGGGAAACGCCGAAGACGCTGCGCGCCGATCAAGATGTCCGCTACTCGCGGCACGTGTTGTTGCCCGAGGTCGGGCTCGCCGGCCAGACGAAGCTGCTCGCATCGAAGGTCGTGTGCATCGGCGCGGGCGGCCTCGGCTCGCCGTCGTCGATGTATCTCGCCGCGGCCGGCGTCGGCACGCTCGGCATGATCGACGACGACACCGTCGACGTGTCGAACCTGCAGCGCCAGATCCTGCACGGCACCGATCGGCTCGGCATCGCGAAGGTCGACAGCGCCGAACGTACGCTGAAGAACCTCAATCCCGACGTCCGCGTCGACAAGCATCGCGTGCGGCTGACGTCGCACAACGCGATCGAGCTGCTAGCGCCGTATGACGTCATCGTCGACGGCGCCGACAACTTCGCGACGCGCTACTTGGTCAACGATGTCGCGTTACGCCTCGGCAAGCCGGTCGTGCACGCGTCGATCTTTCGATTCGAGGGCCAGCTGACCGTGTTCTCCGCGACGGGCGGGCCGTGTTACCGCTGCCTGTATCCACAGCCGCCGCCGCCCGAAGATGCGCCGTCGTGCGCCGAAGGCGGCGTGCTCGGCGTTTTGCCGGGGACGATGGGCGCATTGCAGGCCACGGAAGCGATCAAGCTGCTGCTCGGGATCGGTGAAACGCTGGCCGGCCGGCTCTTGGTCTACGACGCGCTCAAGGCGCGGTTTCGCGAGCTGAAGCTGCGCCGCGATCCCAAATGCCCGACGTGCGGCGATGGCGTCGATCGCGCCGCGATCCCACTCGTCGACTACGACCAATTCTGCAGCGCGCGGTAGCCGTGCGATACTGATGCGGGATTGATCGC
>DASXEF010000763.1:0-4529 GCA_036490255.1 Kofleriaceae bacterium | reverse complement strand
CTGATCGAGCAGGTGCTCGCGCGATCGTGGCCCGGCAACGCGCGCGAGCTGTTCGCCGAGGTCGGCGAGGCCGCCGGCATCGCGGTCGCGAACAAGCAAACGGTGGTCACCGCCGAGCATCTCGCGGGCACGGCCGGCGTGACCTTATCGGGCATGATCACGCCGGTGCAGCCGATCGAAGCGCCGAACCCCGACGAGTGATCGCTGCATCCAACGTGCTAGGAGTATCCCCATGGACAAGCTGCCGGTGGTTGGCCAGACCCTGGGCATGACCGACGACGAGCTCGAGGCCGAGATCAAGCGGCTCAAGGTCGAGCGCAACGCCGTGATCCTCGCGCACTACTATCAAGAGTCCGAGATCCAAGATCTCGCCGATTACGTCGGCGATTCGCTGCAGCTGTCGCAAGCGGCGGCCAAGACGCAGGCCGACGTGATCGCGTTCTGCGGCGTGCACTTCATGGCCGAGACCGCGAAGATCTTGAACCCGAACAAGGTCGTGATCGTGCCGGATCTCGATGCGGGCTGCTCGCTCGCCGACGGCTGCCCGGCACCGGCGTTCGCGCACTGGCTCGAGAAGTATCCCGGCCACACCGTCGTCAGCTACATCAACTGCTCCGCCGAGGTGAAGGCACTGTCCGACGTGATCTGCACGTCGTCGAACGCGGTCAAGATCGTCGACGCGCTCAAAGGTCAACAGGTCGTGTTCGCGCCCGACAAGCACCTCGGCGCGTTCGTCGCAAAGCGCGCGAATCGTCCCGACCTCGTGCTGTGGCAAGGCACGTGTATCGTCCACGAGACGTTCTCCGAGCGGCGTTTGATCGAGCTGATGGCGAAGCATCCCGACGCCGAAGTGATCGCGCATCCCGAGTGCCACGAAGGCATCCTGCGCCACGCGAGCTTCGTCGCGTCGACGAGCGGCTTGATCGAGCACGCGCGCACGAGCCCCAAGCACGCGTTCATCGTGGCGACCGAAGCGGGCATCTTGCACAAGATGGCCGCCGCCGCGCCGGGCAAGGAGCTGATCGCCGCCCCGCCCGAAGACGAGAGCTGCTCGTGCAACGTGTGCCCGTTCATGAAGAAGAACACGCTCGAGAAGCTCTATCTCAGCCTGCGCGACCTCGAGCCGCAGGTCGACGTGCCCGAAGCAGTCCGCGTCAAGGCGCTGCGCCCGATCGAGCGCATGTTGCAGATGAGCTGATAGGCTCGCGCCATGAGCTGGAAGACGATCCTCGTGCCGCACGACTTTTCGTCGCCGGCGAATCACGCATGTGCGCTCGCGCGCGACGAAGCCAAGATCCACGGCAGCAAGATCCTGCTCCTCCACGTGATCGAGATTCCCGCACAGCTCACGCAGGACACCGCGATCGTCCCCGAACAAAACGGCGCGCCGATCAGCGTGCGCGACTACGCGGTGCGTGGCGCCGAAGTCCACCTCGACGACATCGCCGCGCGGCTCGAGAAAGACGGCGTCAAGCCGACCGTCTTCATCCGCTTCGGCAAGCCCGCCGAACAGATCCTCACGTTCGCGGAAGAAAACTCCGTCGATCTGATCGTGATGGGCACGCACGGCCGCACCGGCCTCGCGCATTTACTCGCGGGCAGCGTGACCGAGCGCGTCGTGCGCTCGAGCAAGCGCCCGGTGCTCACTGTGCCAGGGCACGAACACTCGTAGCGGTCTCGAGCACCGGCACTTGCCGCGGCGTCGCGCCGTGGCGTGCGGTCAGCAGCGCCGCGCCCATCGCGACCGCGAGGTCGGCATCCGGCGACACCACGACGCGATCTTCGCCGAACTGCGCCGCGACGAGCTGCTGAAACTTCGGCACGAGAGATGTTCCGCCGATCAGCGCGACGCGATCGACGTGCTCGCGCTCCCAGCCGGCACGGCGCAGCGTCTCGTCGATGATCACCTGCGCGCGCTCGAACAGCGGCATCCAGTGCGCTTCGCACCACGTGCGATCGAGCTTGACGTCGAGCGGCATCGGCCTGCCGTGCGCGACGAACGCGTCGGCCATCTGCAGCCGCACCTCGCGCTGCGCAGAGAGCGCGCGCTTGGCACCTTCGCAGCGCAAGCGCAGCTCGCTCCACTTCAGCACGTCGCGATGCATGTCGACTTTGTGCTGGCGATAGACCGCGCCTGCGACTGCCTCGGCGAGCGCGTCGTCGAGATCGTCGCCGCCGAGCAGCGGATCGCCGCACGCCGCGATCGGCGAGAACCGCATGCCTTGCTGCATGACGGCCGAGGCGTCGAACGTGCCGCCGCCGAAATCGAGCACGAGCAAGCGCCGCGCGGCTGCATCGGCGTGCATGCCGACCGCGAGCGCACCGGCGATCGGCTCGGGAATCAGCTCGATCACTTCGAGCTGCGCGATCCGCGCCGCGCGCACGATCGCATCGCGATACGTCGGGCCGACTCCGGCTGACATCGTCACGACGCAGCGCTTGATGCGGCCGCCGAACCGCGCTTCGGCGAGATCGCGCACGCGCACGAGCACCGCGGCGGCGAGCTGTTCGGGCAAGTAGTCGCGATTGCCGAGCTTGAACGCGAGCCGATCGCCGAGCGGCTCGATGCGCACCGCGGTCCCGGCCATGTAACGGCGCACCATCTCGTCGGTCGGCGCGAGGCCGAGCACGCGCTTGATCGAACGCACGACTTTGTTCGGCGTGCTCGCGAGCCGCAGCATCGCGCGGCGGCCGACCTCGACATCGCCTCGATCGGGCACGTAGACCACGCTCGGGATCACCGGATCGGCGTTGTCGCGGACGAGCTCGACGCGATCGCCGATCAACGTGCCCGCCGACGTGCAGCTCGTCCCGAAATCGATCCCGAGGACGACGTCTGTCACGTACGCCGAATCGGCCACCAACGTTCGGTGTCGATAGGCGCGCTGGGCCTACATCAGCCGACGGTCATCCGGCCGCCGTCGCGTAGCGCCTTGGGCACGAGCGGGCTGGGCTCGCCGGTCGAGATCAGCCACAGCTGATGCGCCGCGCGCGTCACGCCGATGTGCAGCAGGTGCCGCGCCCAGTTCACCGCCGGATAGCTCGAGTCGTTGACGTCGACCATCACGACGTAATCGAACTCGAGGCCTTTGACCTGCGCGACGTCGGTGACGTCGACGCCGGGCTGAAAGTTGAACTCGTCGCGGCGCACGAGGCGCAGTGCCGGCACTTCGGCGCGGCGCAGGCCGTCGAAGTACGCGGCAGCTTGCTCGGCGTGGCGCGAGATCACCGCCACCGACGCCGTCGGCTCGCGCGCCATCAGCGTGCGCAGCGCGTCGCCCAAGAACGCGACGGCTTCGCCGATGTCGCTGAACTCGTGGAGCTCGACCGGCTCGCCCGAGCGCGCGACGAGCGGATCGTCGGGCGCGAGCTCGGGCCCGAGAATCTCGCGCGCGAGCAACATGACCTCGGCGGTCGAGCGATACGAAAGCTTGAGCGGCCGGATGATCGTCGGCTGACCGACCTGCTGCAGCAGCTCGGCCCAGCCCGTGAAGTTGTTATCGAACACGAGGCGCTGCGCGGTGTCGCCGGCGATCGTGACCGAGCGCAGGCTCGCATCGCCGTCGGGCGCGCGCACGGCTTCGACCAGGACTTTGACCTCGATCGCGCTGCGATCTTGCGCTTCGTCGATCGCGACGTGCTCGTAGCCGATCTCGTCGCCGCCGGGCGGTGCGAGCATGCCGCGCTTGAGCTGGATGAGCCGCAGCAGGATCGGGTCGTCTTCGTCGTCGAAGCGACCGGCGGGATCGTCGTCATCCGGGCCGACGGCGAAGCCTTCCGCATCGAGCTCCGGCTTGCCGTCTTCGTCGACCGGCGCCACCTGCGGCTTCGCGAGCTGGCGTTTGACCCACGAGATCAGCCGCTCGATGTCGCGCGCGCTGACGTCGGTGCCGGCAAACCCGCTCGCGAGCGCGGGCATGTCGGTGAGCAGCTCCGCCCAATCGAGCGTGATGTCGTCGGCGCGCTTCTTCGCGCGCTTCGTCAGGCCCTCGAGCGCGACGCGCGTGCTCGGCTCGAGCTCGGCCGACTTCTTCGTCCAGCTCGACAAGCCTTGGATCCGCGGCACGAGCGCGCGCTTGACCAATCGATTCCATTCGGCGAGCGCACGCGCGTCGAACGCGGCGATCTCGATGCCGAGCGCTTCGGCTTGCGACGCGACGAGCGTCTCGAGGATCGCGAGCATCGCGGGATGCTTCTTGACGCGCGAGACCTGATCCGGCGGATCCAGGTTGTAGCTCGTCGGTGATTCGGGCAGGCAGCGCATGCGGGTCGAGCGCGCCCAGCCGGTGTACGTCACGACCGGCACGCCGCCGACGCCGAGCGCCGGCAGCACGCCGCCGACGTAGCGCACGAGCGACTGCGACGGCACGACGAACAACATGTTGCTCGCCTTGAACCGGCGCTGATCTTGGAAGTTGAGATAGGCGACGCGATGCAACGCGACGGTGGTCTTGCCAGAACCGGCGCCACCTTGGATCACGACGATGCCGGAGTCCGGTTGCGTGATCAGCTCGAACTGCTCCTTGTCG
>DASXEF010000734.1:0-2441 GCA_036490255.1 Kofleriaceae bacterium | reverse complement strand
CGGAGCACGGAGCCCGCTCCCCCGCGGCCGCTACGAGCGCCACAGATCGCGCAGGCGGCGCCGGACGTGATCGGGAATCAGCGGCGGGTAGATCAGTTTGTCGGGCTCGTGAACGCAGCACGGCAGCGCGTAGCAAAGCATCACGGCTTCGAGGACGATCACCCGATCAACGGCGCGATCGTCGGGGATGACGGCTTCACGCTGCTCCGGCTGCTCCGCAAGTCGGCAGACCCCGACCGAGACATGGCGAAGGTCGTCTCGGTCACCGAGGCGGATGCGCGCAACGATGTCGACAAGCTGCGGTTCCTCGGTTGGTCGATCGTGCGCGGCCACTCGTGGGAGACGAAACTGGGCGCGGCGCCGCCCGGCAGCTCGAACCGCAGCGTGTTCGACCTTGTCGACGCCCTCGTCGATGCAGGTGACGCGTGACAAAGGCGGAGATCGGTCAGGTGGTCAAGTTGCTGCTCGCGTCGTACGCCACACAGCGCGCCCGCCTGACCGCCGCCGACGTGGAAGGCATGTTCGAAGCGTACGCTGCCGCGCTCGGCGATCTCGACGTCGAGGCGGTGCGCGCCGCGGTCATTCGGATCGTACGCACGTCGAAGTGGTTGCCGACGGTCGCGGATATTCGCTCAGAAGTCGGGGAGTTGGCGCATGCCGCGAGCCGCGCGGGGCTCGAGGCTTGGGGCGACATCGTGCGAGCGATGCAGCGCTACGGCTCACACCGGACGCCAGGGATCGATTTCACGTTCGACGACCCGGTGATCGCCGAACTCGTCAGCTCGACCCTGTGGAGAGAGCTGTGTGGAAGCGACAACGCCGTCGCCGATCGCGCGCGGTTCGTCGACGCGTACAACCAGAAATCGCAACACGAACGGAAGGAAATCGCGGCGTCGGTCGGTGCGACTCGAGAGCTCAAGCAGCTGGCGGGTGGCATCGCGAACGCGCTCGCCGCGCCCACCGCGCCGAGCACCACCACACGCACGCCGGACGAGCAAGCGGAGATCCATCGCATGCTCGCCGACGCGATCAAGGCGATGCGGTGACGCGGTGCGATGGCGAACCGCGTGCAGGTGATGCGGGTGATGTTCCAGATCTGAAACGCGTCGCTGCGACGAAGAGTCGTGACGTCATGATCTCAACGGCTTACTTTTGATTAACAGGACACTATGAGCGAATCCGACTCGTCACCTCGTGTTCGTGGATGGCAGGCGGGCCAGAGCGGCAACCCTCGCGGCCGTCCACGCGTCGCCGATTCGCTGTCGGCCGTGCTTCGGCTAAAGATGTCGGCCGAAGAGCGCGCCGCTGAGCTCATGTGGTTCGCGACGTCAGCACCGGATCACCGGACGCGGCTCGCGGCGCTCGCGATGATCATCGACCGCTGTGACGGCCCGGTCGCGCGTCACCTCACCGCGACGGTCACGACGCACGAGCAGCCGATGTTCGACATCAGCAAGCTGCCGCCCGCGAAACAGGACGAGCTGCTCGCGCTCATCCGCCAGCTGCGCAACGCGACCGAAGAGGCAGCCGATCCGGCACTCGCGCTGCCGTTGAAACCCTGACCCTCGGATACACGATCCGCGGGTCACCGACGACAACCACGACTAGGACACAGCTCGTAGGACATGAAGACCTCCAACGTCGCAGAATCACAAGAACGCCCGATCCGGTCGCTGAATCGGGCGCAGCGTCGCACTGCCCTCGCCGAGCTCGCGCGCCGCGGGCGACGCGTTCCGCATGGCTACTCGTCGGCGAAGGCTCACAACTATCTCGTCGGCGTGTACGAGCTCGTGCAGCTCGATCGGCGCCGTGCTCGCGTGCGCACGCCGCTGCGCTGGCGTTGGACCGCGGCGCCGCGTCCGCGTGCACGCGCGCGTCGCGCCCGCCGGCGGCGCAGCATCACCCGAGCCGCATCCGACGACGGCCCAGCTCGACACCAGACGCGACGAGGTGCGCTGTGAGCGCGCCCGACGAAACCGTCGCGGAAGTACTCGGCGCAGTTCCGCTCGACGAGCTGGAACGCCTGCTGACGCGCGCGGCGCTGCTCAGGAGCTTTCGCTCGTTCGTCGGGTGGAGCTGGCCGCTCATCACCGGCGCAGCCTACGTGCCCAACCCGATCAGCGAGCGCATCATCGAGACGCTGCAACGCGTCGGCGACGGCGAGCTGATCCGCGTGCTGATCGCCTGCCCGCCTGGCGTCGGCAAAACCTCGCTGCTCGCCTGCTACTCGGGATGGCGACGAGCGCGCGACGCTGCCCACAGGTCTATCCACGGCTCGCACAGCTTCGACCTGTCGTCGACGGAATCGCGCCGCGTGCGCCGGTTCGTCGAGGGCGACGAATACCGCCGCATGTTCCCGACCGTCGAGCTGCGCGTAGACGAGTCCACCGTCGGGCTGTGGGCAACGACCGCAGGCGGCGCGTACATCGCCGTCGGTGTTG
>DASXEF010000724.1:0-1859 GCA_036490255.1 Kofleriaceae bacterium | reverse complement strand
CAGCCGTTTCCTGCCGGCTACGTCGGCGACGAAGATCTGGATGGCCAGGATGTGTCGCTCTGGTACGTCGCGCACGTGCACTTCGACCAGTCGTTTCCGTACACTGCGGGTCCGTGGATTCGCGTCGAGGGCTTGGACTAGCGCTGCTACTGCTGCTCGCGTCGTCGTCGATGGCGCGCGCGGATCCGGCGACTCCGAGCGACCAAACCGATCGCGATCGCGAGTGGCTCGCGCTGCGCATCGTCGCCGAAGGCGCGACGTATCTGACGCTCGAGTTCGGCCTCAATAGCCAGCTCTCGCCGACGCACTGCCGCTGGTGCACGCCCGATGCGTTCGACGGCGCGATGGCCGACGCGCTCGCGTGGCGCGACACCAGCCTCGCGAACACGATCAGCGACGTCACCGGCTACGTGATGGCGCCGGTCGTGATGAGCGGCGCGCTCGTCGCCGCCGGGTGGGGCCACGGTTGGCGGCGCGCGTACGACGACGTCACGCCGATCGTCGAGGTCGCGATCGTCGCGAGCCTCGCGCAACACCTGCTCAAGCTCACGGCCGCGCGCGAGCGCCCGTACGCGTATCACGCGATGGGCACGCTGCCGTACACGACCGAAGACGACGTCTCGTTCTGGTCGGGTCACTCGTCACTGACGTTCTCGCTCGCGGTCGCGGCCGGCTCGGTCGCGAGCATGCGCGGCTACGCGCTCGCGCCGGAGATCTGGGCGACCGGGCTCGCGCTCGCATTCGCGACCGGATATCTGCGTATCGCAGCCGACAAACATTGGACGACTGATGTGATGACCGGCGCCGCCGTCGGCTCGATCCTTGGTTACGTGTGGCCGCGCTATGTGGATCGATGGATCGGTAAGGACATTTCGATCTCGCCGAACGGCGTCGCACTGACAGCTCACTTCTGATCGACGTGGCACGTGACGTGCTGTGTTTCGAACTATGAAGAACGCGTTGATCTTAGGAGCGGGCGGGCCGGCGGCCGCCGCGTTCGAGATCGGAATCGTCGCCGGGCTGTTCGATGGAGGCGTCGATGTTCGCGATGCTGATCTGTTCGTCGGCACGTCGGCGGGCGCGCGCGTGGCCGTGAAGCTCGCCGGTGCCGCCGATATCAACGAGCTGTTCAGGCGCAAGCTCGCGCCGTGCTCGAGCCAGAAACCGTCGTTCGACATGAAGACGTGGGGCAAGCAGATCACGGAGGCCAAAGCGAACGGCGGCAGCGCGATCGACATTCTCAAACGCATGGGCGAGCTCGCCCTGTCGATCCACGACGACGATCCTCGCGCGAGCGCTCGCCGCGCGGACCTCGCTGCGCAGATCTCCGAGCGGGAATGGCCTGCAAAGCGCGTGATGCTGGTTTCTGTCGAGTGCGAGACCGGCGAACGCCGTGCGTTCGAGCGCACCAGCGCGGCTCCGCTCGCAGATGCGATCGCCGCGAGCGGATCGTTGCCGGGTGTGTGGCCGCCGATCGCGATCGGTGGCAGCCATTACATGGACGGCGGCATGTATTCGACCGACAACGCCGATCTCGCGGTCGGGTTCGATCGCGTGCTCGTCGTCGCCCTGCGCGCCGGCACTCCGCGACTACCGCTCGTCGGGATCGAAGATACGACCCACGCGATCAAGCGCGCGTTCGTGATCCAGCCCGACGATGCGGCGCAAGCGGCGCTCGCCGCGGTCGGCGGCAATGTCTTGGATCCCGAGGTCGGACCGCCGATGGCGCGCGCCGCTCGAGCGCAAGGTCAGCTGCTCGCGAGTCGCATCGCGACGTTCTGGCAGCACGCGCACGCGGCGTGAAGCGCTACGCCGCGACGCCGTGGCACTTCTTCCACTTTTTCCCGCTACCGCACGGG
>DASXEF010000723.1:0-3138 GCA_036490255.1 Kofleriaceae bacterium | reverse complement strand
CGGTGCTCGTCGAGTGCTCGCCCGCGATCGTCGCGCAGATCAACCTGGTCAACAACTTCACCGGCAGCGGCGTCGTGAAGTCGTTCTACGTGCCGTACTTCTGCCCGGAGTGCGACGAGGAGAAGGTGCTGCTCGTCGAGGCCGCGGACATGGGCCCGCCGCCGCACGAGCCGCCGACCTGCCGCTGCGACGAGTGCGATCTCGTCATGGACTTCGACGACATGCCGGACTCGTACTTCGCGTTCTTGGCGAATCAGAAGAAGCTCGCCGAGCCCGACAAGGTCAACGGCGCGATGAAAGATCTCGCGCGCGGATCTGCCGACGCGCCGAGCACCGGCAAGGGCAAGATCAAGTCGCGCGCGAGCCAGCCGAACTTGCCGAACGGCAGCAAGCCGAGCGTGCCGTCGTTGCCGTCGATCCAGCGCACGAGCACAGCGCCCGCGCCGTCGAGCGGCAAGCTCAAGCCGCCGTCGAGCAACAAGCTCAAGGCGCCGTCGAGCGGTCAGCTGCTCAAGCCGCCGAGCCGGCCGCAGCTCGGCCAGAAGCCGCCGTCGTCGCCGCAGATCGGCATGCAATCGGGACCGCACATGTCGATGCGCATGCCGATGAGCGGCGCGATGTCGGCGCCGCCGTCGCGCTCGAACGCGCTCGTCGTCGTGCTCGTCGGAATTCTCGTGGCGGCGATCGTGGTGCTCGCGTACCTCGTGCTCACGAAGTAGCGCATGCCCGCCGAGCGCAATCGCGTCCTCGCGGGAGAACGAATCTCGCGCGCACGCGTCGAGTCTGCCGGCACGCCAGAGCTCTCCGCGATCGAAGCTGCGCTCGCCGCGTGCGATCACGAAGCAGCCGCGCTGCTCGCGATCGCGCGGGCGCGCACCGCCGAAGTGCCGATCGAGCTCGTCGCGCGAATAGCTCCAGGCATCGAGCTCGCCGCGACGATCTGCGGGCTCGTCGCGATCGCGTCGGGCGACAAGGCGACGTTCATCGACGTGATCGAGCGCCGCGCGTTTCCGCAAACCAAGGACACCGCCGAGCTCGAAGGCATCGTGCTCTACGCCGCGTGGAAAGCCGGCGCACCCGCGGCGCGCGTGCTGCCCGAGCTGCGCCGGATCTCGGTGCGCTCGATGACCGCCGAAGGCTACGCGCTGATCGCGGCGATGGCGCGCGCACTCGGCGATGCGAACGCGAACGCCGTCGTCAAAGACATCGATCACTTCGCCGACGACTACGCGAAGTCGGTCGCCGCCGACGAGCGCGCGATGGCCGCGACACCCGACGCCGTCGTCGCAGCGCTGCCCGCCGAGGTCGAAGTCTCGCGCGGTGGCTTCACCGTGCGCGCCGCGCAAAAACCAGCCGGCCGCAACGATCCGTGCCCGTGCGGCAGCGGGCTCAAGTTCAAGAAGTGCTGCGCCGACAAGCCGGTCGCGACGCCGTCGCCGATTCCGGGCGTCGCGTGGGAAGCGTTCTTGACCACCGCCGCCGATCAGATCACCGGCGAGCACGTCGGCGAGCTCGAGCTGCGCGACCTCGTCAACGTCGACTTCGCGCGGATGCAGGCGAAGCCGCTGGTCGCAGCCGTGCGGCGATTCGCCGACGTCCGCGCGTGGTCGCATGCCGAACGCGCGCTCGCCGCGCTCGATCCGAAGGAGCCCGAACCGGCCGCCGACGCGCGCGACTGGCTCGTCCAGCAAGCGCTGCATTGCGGCGAGCTCGAGCTCGTGCGCCGCCACGTCGCGAAGCTACCGGCCGAGCTGGCCGAGCTTTACGCGCTCGATCTCGCGGCGCCGGACGCGCGCTGGCAGACGCTCGTCACCACGGTGCGCGCGGTCGTCGCGAGCGACGACAAGCTGCCGGACGTCGAGCTCGCGTATTCGCTCCTGCGCGTCGAGCCCGCGCTCGGCATCATCGCCGCGCGCGCGTGCATCGGCACGTTGCACGTCGACGATCCCGACGCGCTGCTCGATACCGTCGAAGAAGCGCGCGACAAGTTTGGGCTACCGCCGAACGATCCGGCGTGGCGCGTGCTCGATGCGCTGACCGTCCCGTCGAAGCAGACGCGCAAGCGCGGCAAGCAAGCGGCACCGAACGAAGACGCGGCCGATCGCGCGCAGCTCCACGCGCGAATCGACGAGCTCGAGCGTTCGCTCGCGAAAGCGCGCGGCGAGCTCGATGCCGAGCGCACGAAGCCCGCCGCCGAGCTGCAACGCACACAGGCGGAAGACAAGAGCCGCATCGGCGAGCTCGAAGGCGTGATCCGCGAGGGTCAGGCCGAGCGCGCCGCGCTTCGCCGCGAGCTCGCGGCCTTGCAGGCGGCGACGAGCAAGCTCGAGCCGAAGAAGATCGCGGATGACGACGACGAGGACGACGACGGCGACGAGCTGCCGCCCGGCACGCGCAACGTGATGTTGCCGCGCTTCGATCGCAAGTTCACCGATTCGATCGCCGATGTGCCGCAGCCGGTCGCCGCCGAAGCGCTACGCACCGTCGGCGTGCTCGCCTCGGGCGACGGCTTCGTGTGGAAAGGCGTCAAGCAAGCGAAGGATATGGTGCGGCCGCTGCTGATGACGCGCGTCGGCATCCATCACCGCTTGCTGTTTCGCGTCGAGGACGGCGTGCTCGACGTGCTCGATCTGATCACGCGGGAGACGTTGTTGACGGTGTTGAAACGGATTCGCGGGGCGCGTTAGCGAACCACGCGAGCACGATGCCCGGCACGCACAGCGCGATCGTGACCGTGAAGAAGCCCTTCCAGCCGATCGAATCTGCGAGCACGCCGGCGAGCGGTCCGAACACGCGCTGACCGACCGAGCCCAAGCTCGTCAGCAGTGCGAGCTGCGTCGCGCTGACTGCGGGCGACGTGAACGACATCTCCGCCGCGACAAATGCCGCGTTCGCCGTCGCGAACCCGATGTACTCGATGAAGATCGTCGTGCCGAGCACGATGTAGTTGTGGCCGGCAAACGCGATGCAGAGATAGCCGGCGTGCATCACCGCCTGGATGAGCCCGAACACGACGATCATCCGGCGCACGCCGTAGCGCGCGACGCAGACGCCGGAGATCACGCCGCCGATCGCGAATGCCGGATATACGACGGCCTTCGTGATGAGGCCGATCTCGGTCTTCGTGAACCCGACGTC
>DASXEF010000697.1:0-3599 GCA_036490255.1 Kofleriaceae bacterium | reverse complement strand
CGTGGCATCACCGCTGGATCTCCGACGACGGCCTGATCTTCGTGCGCATCGCCAGGCAGATCGCAGCTGGCCATGGCCCGGTGTTCAACCCGTTCGAGCGCACCGAAGCGAACACGAGCGCGCTATGGCCGTGGTTGCTCGCGGGCTTCGGCGCGCTCGGCGGCGGCGATTCGAGCAGCGTCGACTTCTCGTGGATCGCCGTCGTGCTCGGTCTCGTGTGCTCGGTCGGCGGCCTCGCGCTCGCGATGGACGGCACGCGCCGCTGGCACCGCGCGCGCGGCACCGACGCGATCTTGGTGCCGGCGTCGGCGCTGATCGCGATCGGCATCGTGCCGTTCTTGGACTTCGCGACGTCGGGCCTCGAGAGTGGGCTGTCGTTCTTGTGGCTCGGCGCGTGCTGGTGGCTGCTCGTCGCGGTCCGCTCGAGGCGGCTCGTGCTGACGGCGGCATTCGTGTTCGGGCTCGGCCCGCTCGTGCGCCCCGATCTCGGCATCGCGTCGATCGCGTTCTGCATCGGCGAGTGGCTGCTGCTGCGCCCGAGCCGGCGACGCACGCTCGCGATGATCGCGACGGCGACGGCGTTACCCGCGGCCTACGAGATCTTTCGCGCCGGCTTCTACGGCGTGATCGTGCCGCTACCGGCGCTCGCGAAGAGCGCGACCGCATCGGAATGGCGACGTGGCGCGCTCTACGTCCTCGACGTCATCTGGCCGTTTTGGGTCTTCGTGCCGATCATCGTGCTCGGCGCGTTGTTCGCGGTCGCCGTGCGCCGCGGCGCGGTCCGCCGCGAGCGAATCATGATCGCGGTAGCCCTGCTCGCCGCGCTCGGTATGGGCGGCTACGTGATGCGCGTCGGTGGTGACTTCATGCAGGGCCGCATGCTGTTGCCGGTCGCGTTCGCGGCGGCGCTGCCGGGCATGGTCGTGCCGCTGCGCCGCTTCACCGCGCCGGCGATCGCGGTGCTCGTCGTGTGGGCCGCGGTGATGACGCACACCCGCGACGACGACCACATCCACGTGATCTCGCGCTTCGCTGAAAACGAGCGGCTCGGTTACATCAAGTGGACGCACGATCCGAACCCGCTCGAAGACGCGTATGTGATGGCCGGAACCGGGGTCACATCGACGCTGCTCGGCGCGATCCGCCACGGCGAGCGCGTGTTTTATTCGGAGGGCGGGTTTCGGCCGATGCTCGCGGCAGGCGCACCATCGGTCGTGTTTGCCGCCGGTCGCCTCGGTTACGGCGGTACGATCACGCCGCTCGATGGTGAGACCGTCGACACGCTCGGCCTCGCGAATCCAGTCGGCGCGCGCATCGAGCTGACGTGGCCGACCAATCCGCCCGGGCATCAGAAGGTCTTGCCGTGGGCGTGGGTGCTCGCCGATTTCGCCGATCCCGCTGGCGACGCGGCGATCGACCCGCTCCTCGAAACGACGGCGAACTCGATCGCTGCAGCGCGCCGCGCCGAACAGTGCGGCGACCTGCGCGAGATGCTCGAGTCGGTGCGCGCACCGCTGACCGCCGGCCGATTCTTCGCGAACCTCGTCGGCAGCGTGCGCCGAGCGCGGCTCGAGATTCCGTCGGATCCGTTCGAGGCCGAGCTGAAGTTCTGCGGCACGTCGCACGCGCCGCCGACGGTGATCGCGTCGAGCTCGTGCGAGCAGTGGGGTTGGGGCAAACAGCACCTCACCGACGGCGTGCGGCATTCGCAGGGTACGTCCCTCGGCTTCTCGAGCGCGGTCTGGGCGCCGAATGATCACACCGAGTGGCTCGAGCTCGATCTGCGCGGGCCGTCGCGCGTCGGCGGCGTTACGATGTATCCGCGCGACGATGCGGGCTTCGTCGGCGCAGGTTTTCCGATCGACTTCGCGATCCAGACGTGGGACGGCACGCGCTGGGACGATCAGCTCACGCGCGAGAACGTCGCGCCACCGCCCGACGTGCCACAGGTCTATAGGTTCGGGCCGGTGACCACGCAGAAGATCCGGATCAACGCGACGAAGCTACAAGACGTGCCGCGCGACGGGTACGTGCTTCAGCTCGCTGAGCTCGAGGTCGACTGACGCGCCAGCGGCGCGCAGATGAGCCCGACCGCTGCCTGCCCGACGATCGCGTACACGAAGTGGACGATCGAAAACGCGAGCACGCTCGCCGCACGATCATCGTCGGTCGCGCCCGACGCGTACGCGCTGAAGAAGTAAACGAGCGCAGCTTGCGTCGTGCCGAGGCCAGCCGGTGAAATCGGTAATACGCCGGCGACGACCACGACGGGGAGCACGGTAACGGCCGCCGCGAACGGAACCGGAATGTTCCACGCGAGCATCGCGAACCAGTGGCCGAGCACGATCAGCACTACGTGCGGAACGCGCGCCAGCATCGCGGCCGCGTGCCCGCCAAGGCCGGCGTCAAACAGAGGCGCGAGCACGTCTCGTCGCGCGAGCGACGCCGGTCGGGCGGTGACGGCGGCGAGATAGATCGCGAACGCGATGCAGCCACCGACGAGCGTCCACCACATCGTTGCAGCGCCGCCGCCGGTCGCGTGACCGCCGAGCGCCCACGTCGCCGTCGTGACCACGAGGAGTGTCGCGAGCGTCGTGCCCATCGTGAACAGCGTCACGCCGGTCGCGCGCAGCGTCGACATGCCATCGCGATGCAGGTAGTAGCCGATGCCGCCTTGGCCAACCGCGTAGTTCAGTAGCGACAAGATGTACGTCGCGCCGCGAACGACGAGCGTGCGAGACGCCGACCAGCGCACGCGGTTCACGCGCAACGCGACCCAGGTCGCGAACGAATCGGTAAACAGCAGCGTGACGACAACGGCCATGTCGACCACGAACAACCTCAAGTGAGGGCCTTCGTGAATCGCGACGCGAAACGCCGCGAGTGGAACGCGCGTCGCGATCACCACGACGATCGTCGCGCCGAGCAGCCACGGCCAGAGTTGCTTCCAGACGCGCTTCACGCGCGTCGTCCGCCTGCGATGTATTGCGTCGTGACAAACAGCTTCAACACCCAGCTCGCCGGCAAGCCGAGCAGCATTTGCTCGCCGTAGAACCGCAGCCTCGCGCGCGAATCCATGTGTTCACGCCAGAACCGTCGCTTGATGTCGAGCGTCGCACGCAGCATGCGGCGCAGCATCAGCGCCTTCGTGCCACCCGCATGCAGGCGATAGCGCACGAGCGATTCCGAGTGATTCGCGAAGCGGACGCCGCGTGCGATCAGGCGGCTCCACAGCTCGTAGTCTTCGTTGACCGGAAAGTCGCGATACTGATATCCACCCGCGTCGATCACCACGTCGCGCCGGCACATCACACTCGGTTGTGCGATTGCGTTGTACCGAGCCATCGCGGCGACGATGGCGGCGTGATCGCCCGGATACTCGCGCACGCCGATGTCGCGGCCGTGCTCGTCGATCACGATCAAATTCGTGCCGAGCACGGCGACCTCGGGGTGCTCGCGCAGGTACGCGAGCTGTTTCTCGAGTCGGTCCGGCAGCGCGATGTCGTCGGCGTCAAGCATCGCGACTAGCTCGCCGCGCGCCTCGGCGAATGCGCGGTTGCGTTGATCGACGAGCGACGTGCGCGTCGGGTTGGAAAGCA
>DASXEF010000642.1:0-7899 GCA_036490255.1 Kofleriaceae bacterium | reverse complement strand
ACGGCCTCGCGCTGCGAATCGGGAAGCTCGGCGAGCGCGTCCAACGCGGCGCGCGCGAGCTCGGGATGGGCGCTCGGCTCGTCGCGGCGATCGTCGGACTGGCCGTCGATACCGGCGGCGACTTCCGGAACCTCGTCGGTCGCCTTGACGATGCCGCGCGAGACGCGGCGCGCCTCGTCGAGAAACGTGCGGTGCGCGATCGCGTAGAACCACGGCAGCGGGTCGGCGCCGGCAACATAGGCGGCGCGGGCGCGATGGATCTTGAGAAACGTTTGCTGCAAGAGATCATCCGCGACCGCACGGCTGCGGGTCAGCTTTGACAAATAGCCGAGCAGGCGCGGCGCCGCGAGCGCGTAGAGCTCGCGAAACGCGGCGGCATCGCCTGCTTGGTACTGCGCCATCAGCGCCCTGGGATCGGCCATCTCGACCGCACCGGGTATACGACGGCTCTAGGCACTGGTTACAGCGCGCAAGGCCGTGTATAGACGCGGGCTATGGGACAGCGCACCAAACGGTCGGTCAAGAGCCGGCCGAAGTTCAAGCAGAAGCGTCGGATGAAGGATCGCAAGATGAAGGCCCGCAAGGCCGCGTGGCACAAGCGCGGCACGGCGCGCGGCAAGGCGCGTCGCGCTCGTCGCGGCAAGAAGAAGTAGCGACGGAACGCAGCGTGACCGCGTTCGAATCGCGGCTCGCTGTTCCGCGAGCTGCGTCGATCGTGAGTGCGCGCGGTTCCAACGACCGCTTCGCTCAGCGGATCGCCATCGCGATCAACAGCTGGCCGGCGTAGTACGCGGGCAAGCCCCACGCGCGGTTGATCACGCCCGGCGCGACGAACTTGTCGCGCGCGACGGCGAGGTCGCTCGCGAAGAACAGCACGGCGCCGATCAGGAAGCGCGTGTCGCCGAGCGCGATCGCGGCGATCACCATCGCGACGATCGCGACGACATATGCCGCGACCGGCAGTTTCATCGCGCCGGCGTGCGGCCACAGCCAGACGATCGCGATCGCCGCGGCCGCGATCGGCGCGAGCGCGAGCAGGTTGGCCCAGTGATCGATCGGCACGACCTGCGCGACGCCGACCGTGTACGCGAGGTGACCGAGCAAGAACGCGACGAGCCCGGCGATGAACCCGCGCTCGAACAACAGCGCGATGTCACCGATCGCGCCGAGCACGAGCCCGACGAGGATGCACGTCGCGAAGCGACCGGGCGTGTACGCGGCCACGCCGGTGACGAGAAATCCCGCCGACGCGATCGGCTTGCCGACGAAGCGCAGCACGTCGCGGTGCAGGACTTCGCCGGCGAGCAAGATCGCCAGGCCGACGGCGCAGATCGCGACGCCGATCATGCGATCGGATTCCACCCGGCGAGCATGCGGATCACGTGCTCGGTGCGATCTTGGCCCCACACCAGGTGCGTGTTGTCGACGACGAACGTCGGCACGCCGAACACGCCGGCGGCCTTGGCGGCAGCGCCGTTGTCGATCAACTGCTGCTTGATCGCCGGATCCTGCGTGCGTGCGAGCCACTCGGCGGGCTTGCCGGTGCGCGCCAAGATCTCGGCGAGCACGCTCGGCTGCTCGAGATCCTGCTGCTCGGCCCACATCGCGCGGCCGAGCGCGAGCGCGAGCGACGGATCGTCGCCGGCGAGCAGGCACAGGCGCTGCGCCGCGATCGTGCGCTGCGGAAATTTGCGCGGCCACGCGAGCGGGACGCCCCACCACTGCGACCACCGGCCGAGCTCGCGCTGCGTGTACTGCATCTTCGCGCGCGACATCCGCGCGATCGGCACGTCGACCTGGCCGATGTCGCGAAACAGCGCGCCGAGCAAGATCGGCGTCAGCTTCGGCGTCACGCCGGCGATCGTCCCGAGCGCGGCGATCTGCGAGAGCGCGAAGTACGCGAACGGGCTCGCGACGTCGAAGTACAGCTCGAGCGAGCGCGGCGAGCGAAACGGCTCGACGTCGGTCGCCGGCGAGCGCGGTCCACCCGGCGGCGATGCGGCATCGGGATCCCAGCCGGCGAGCACGGCGTCGACCCACGGCATGCGGTCCTGGCCCCAGATCAAGATCGGCTCGCGATCGGGGGTGCGAATCACCCACGCCGGCGCGCCGAAGATGCCGAGCGCGATCGCTTCGTCGGTGCGCGCGTGGAGCTCGGCTTTGATCGCGTCGTCGTCGGCGCGTGCGAGCGCGGCGGCGGCTTCGGGGATCGCGGCGAGCGCGGCGAGGATCACCGCGTCTTGCGTGATGTCGTCGCCGCGGTCCCAGTACGCGGCGTACAGTGCGGCGATCGCCGCCGGCCAGCGCGCTTCGGGCAACGCGAGCAGCGTGCGCAGCGCCTTGACCGTGCGCATCGGATGCGCGGCCGGGATGTGGAGCGGCGCGCCGAGGATCTCGGCCCACCGGAGCATTTCGCGGACGTTGTTCGCCGCTTTTGCGGGTCCGAGCGTCGCGAGCGGGCCGGCGCCCGCGCCGATCCCGCGAAACACGCCGCCGAGCAACATCGGCTTCCAGATCAGCGGCACGCCCGCAGCGGCCGCGATCGCCGGGGCCTTGCGCGACGCGAGGTAGGCATACGGGCACGAAAAGTCGAACCACAACTCGAGAGCCACGCAAGCAAGGTACGCCACGGTAAGTGACGTTAGCGATCGGCTAGGGACTTTCGCCGCCAGCGCAGTCCCGCTAGACTGCGGCAGTTCCTCATGGCCAAGCTGGTCGACGGCTTTAAAGACGGGCGACCGGAGCTCGGCCGGCGGACATTCCTCGTGCCCGAAAACCACTCCGAAGTGCTCGCGCTGCTCTATCACGAGCAAACCGGCATCGTCGGTGGCCTGCCTGTAGGCCCGGTGACGACCGACCCGTTCGGCGCTCACGGCATTCGCATGTATCCCGATCAAGATCCCGTCGTGCTAGAAGAGACTCGTCGCTACTTCGAGAAGCTCGCGGAGCGATTCTCGAATGATCTTCCGAAGGCGTAGGCTGGCGGCCCTGGTTTTGGGCACTGTCTCGGCATGCTCTGGCTCGCAGGTGCGCGAAGCCGGATGCAGCAAGGACACCGATTGCCGCGATCCGCGCGTGTGCAACGCGGGTGCGTGCGTCGATCCGCGGCCGGTTCCAGGCGCCGCGGGTAGCGGCGTCGCGCCGTCGACGACAGTGGCGGTCGCCGGATCGCCGCCGTTCGCGATGTTCGGCGGCGATGCGCGCCACACCGGCCGGCGCGGCGGGCCTGCAGCCGCGAAAGAGCCCAAAGAGCTGTGGAGCACCGACGTCCACGGCGTCGTCGCGGGCTCGCCGACGATCGGCCCCGACGGTCGCGTTTACGTCACGTCGCACGACGGCGCGCTGTACGCGATCGACGCCACCGGCACGATCGCGTGGTCGTACAAGACCGGCGATCGCTCGTGGTCGACGCCCGCGATCGCGCAAGACGGCACGATCTACATCGGCTCCGACGACGATCATCTCTACGCGATCGATAAAGCCGGCAAGCTGAAGTGGAAGCTGCGGCTCGGCGACTGCGATCCGAACGGTTTCGGGCCGGAGTCGTCGCGCTGCGACGTCGACGGCGGCCCGACGATCGGCGCCGACGGCACGATCTACGTCGGCGGCGACGGCATCCACGCGATCTGGCCCGATGGCACGTTGCGCTGGAAGCTCGCGACCGCCGAGCACGTCGCGTCGACGCCCGCGATCGCCGCCGACGGCACCGTCTACGCCGGCTCGCAAGACAACGCGCTCTACGCGGTGTCGCCCGACGGCACGCTCGCGTGGCAGGTCCGCACCGGCGACGACGTCGACAGCTCGCCGGCGATCGGCAGCGACGGCACGATCTACGTCGGCAGCGACGATCACGATCTCTACGCGATCTCGCCGGCGGGGCAGGTCGTGTGGAAAGTGATCACCGGCGGCGATATCGCGGGTGGTCCCGCGATCGCGGCCGACGGCACGATCTACGTCGGCAGCTACGACGCGTCGCTGTACGCGATCGCGCCGAACGGCCAGGTCAAATGGAAATTGGCCGCCGCCGACAAGATCTCGAGCACGCCGGGCATCGCGACCGACGGCACCATTTTATTCGGCTCGCAAGACGAGCACGTCTATGCAGTTTCACCCGACGGCACGCTGCGCTGGTTGGTCCAGCTCGGCGACGACGTCGATACCACCCCCGCGATCGCCAGCGACGGCACGATGTTCGTCGCCGGCGACGACGGGCACGTTCACGCTTTTAGGTAACAGAAAGAACACCATGTCTACGATCGATCCAAATGTGGATCGACAGGCCATCATCGATTGCCTGTCACGCCTGGTCACCCCGGGCATCAAGCTCACCGCGCTCGCCGACGAGCTCGGCTTGCGCAAACACGAATACGCGGCGCTGCGCGCCGACATGTTCGACCTCGTCGAGGACGGCACGGTCGTCGTGCTGTCGGGCGGCGCCTTCGCGCTCGCGCCGTCGGGCCGCGCCGCCGATCCGCACGCGAAACCACCACCGCCGCCGCCGAAGCAAAAACAACCGGCCGCGCCGAAGCTGGTCGCGAAGCCCAAGCCGCCGAAGCCCGCGAAGCATCAGCCCGGCCTGCCGTGGCGACCACCCGCAAAGGCGAAGCCGGCGCATCCGACCGAAGAATACGATCCGGAGACCGGCGAGATTCGCGCGGTCGCACCGGCGGTCGGCGCCGCGGCCGCGAAGCCGGCGCCGAAGCCCGCGACCGATCCGGCGAACACCGGGCGCATCACCGTGCACCCGGCCGGCTACGGCTTCGTCACGACCGATAGCAAAGAGACCGTGTTCGTGCCGGCGAAGTATCGCAACCACTCGCTCGATGGCGATCGCGTCGTCGTCGAGACCTGGCCGGGCGTGCGCGGCACCGAAGGCCGCGTCACGACGATCCTGCAGCGCGGTCGCGCGCGACTGACGGGCATCCTGCGCCGCGTCGGGCGCGCGGTCTATCTCGAGCCCGACGATCCGCGGATCGCCGCCGACTACTGCCGCGTCCAGCTCGACTCGGCACCGGCCGGCAAAGACGGCGATGCAGTCGTCGTCGAGATCACGCGCTATCCCGACGCGGTTCGCCGCGAGCTCGCGGGCAACGTGCTCAAGGTGCTCGGCGATCCGGAAGATCCGCGCACCGAGATCGAAAAGATCCTCGCGGTATCGATGATCCCGATCGAATTTCCCGACGAAGCCGCCGAGCAAGCCGCGCGCACCTCGAGCGAGCTGACCTCGGCCGACCTCGCCGATCGCATCGATCTGCGCGAGCGACGGTTCTGCACGATCGATCCCGAAACCGCGCGCGACTTCGACGATGCGTTGTGCATCGAGGTCGGTCCGCACGGCGGCCCGCGCGTGTGGGTCGCGGTCGCCGACGTCTCGCACTACGTGCGATGGAACGACGCGCTCGATCGCGAAGCCGCGATCCGCGGCGTCTCGGTCTACTTGCCCGATCGCGTGATCCCGATGCTGCCGCACCAGCTGTCGGCCGGCATCTGCTCGCTCAACCCGAACGTCGATCGCTGCGCGATGGTCGTGCGGCTCGACTACACCGCCGAGGGCGAGCTGCTCGATACGAGCTACTCGGCCGCGGTGATCCGGAGCAAAGGTCGGCTCGATTATCCCGGCGTCGCGGCCGCACTCGAAGGTGATTTCCGCGGCCGCCGCGAGCAGTACCGCGAGTGGCGCGGCGAGCTCGAGCGGCTCAACGCGCTCGCCCGGCACCTGCGCGAGAAACGCATGGCACGCGGCGCGCTCGATCTCGAGATCGCCGAGCCCAAAGTGGTGCTCGACGCCGACGATCCGCGGCTCGTGCGCGACGTCGTGCGCGCGAAGGGCGATCCCGCGGTCAAAGGCGCGTATCAGCTCGTCGAAGAATTCATGATCGCGGCGAACGAAGCCGTCGGCAGCTTCTTCCGCAAGCGCGACGTGCCGACCGTGTGGCGCGTCCACGCGCCGCCCGATCGCGATCGCGTCGCACAGCTCGCCGAATTACTCGGCGCGTACGGCATCAAGGTCGACGTCGATCGCGCGATCACGCCGCGCGGCATGAAGGACGTGCTCGACGAGATCAACGCGAAGCCCGGCGCACAGGCGCTGTCGTTCCTGTTGCTCCGCACGTTGACCCAAGCGGTTTGGGACACCGTGCCGATCGGCCACTTCGGCCTCGCGTCCGGCGACTACCTGCACTTCACGTCGCCGATCCGGCGCTATCCCGACTTGCTCGTGCACCGCTTGCTCAAGCACCAGCTGTTCCGCGACGGCGCTGCATCGGGCGGCGGATACGCCAAGCCGCCGCCGAACGCCGAGACGCTCGGCGAGCTCGGCGCCGCGTCGAGCTCGCACGAACGCCGCGCGATGGAAGCGGAGCGCGAGGCGGTCGCGATGTATCGCTGCTACCTGATGCGCGATCAGGTCGGACAGCAGTTCCCCGGCACGGTGTCGGCGGTGACGAGCTTCGGCGCGTTCGTCGAGCTCGACGAGCCGTTCGTCGAGGGTCTGATCAAGCTCGACTCGCTCGGCGAGCCGATGAGCTACGACAACGTCCACATGCGGCTCTCGGCCGAGCGCTCCGGTCGCGCGATCGAGCTCGGTGACAAGGTCACGGTCGAGATCAACAACGTCTCGGTCGTGCGCCGCCGCATCGACTTCACGCTGATCACCGGCGCGGCACACGAGGCCTTGCCGGCAAAGCTCGAGACCAACCCGCGCGCGTCGTTCAAGCAGAAGCGCAAGGCGGGCCGCGAGGTCGAGCGCGCTCAGCCGCGACCGCGTGCGAACGCCAGCTCCACCGGCAGCAAGGTCCGCTTCGGCGTCTCGCACCGCGGGCTCAAGAAGAAGAAGCGCTGAGCTGGCACGACGGGCGCAACCCGCGATGCCAACCCCGGTCGTGATGCCGAGCCCGAAAACGCGAAACGTCGCGGTTAGCGACGTCGAGCAAACGAATCGGCGATTTGCTAGTTGTTCGCGACGCGACGGCGAAAGTACTCGCGCATCTGCGTCAGATCGGCAGCGATCTTCGCCTCGCGCTCCGAGCGCACGCGGCCTTCGTGGATGACGATACGCGCGACGCCGTGGACCTTCGCGTAGAGCTGGATGTGCACGGCCGTGCTGCCCGGTCGCGACGCCGGCCACAGCGTGATCTGTGCCCACACATCGGCGCGGCCGCCGTTGCCGGTGTCCTCGAACCACACGGTCCGGACTTCGGGACGGATGCGGAAGTGCAGGTTATCGCGGTGGCCCGACGGCGAGACCAGCGTGACGAGGGCCTCGTTGCCGTGCTGGCTGTGGACCTCGACGCGCGCGACGTCGGGCATGATCTGCGCCCACTTGCGGAAGTCGCTGACCTCCGTGAAGACGTCTGCCGGATCGCCGTCGATGACGGCATCGCCGATCGTGACCGCGGGGTCGCTGTCCTGCGTGATCGTGATGCCAGGTGCCGCCGAGGCCGTCGAGGCCGCGAGCACGAGCGCAACAGAAGCCACCAACCAACGCATGAAGCCACGATGCAGCAAGGGATGTGCCGTGGCTACTTTGTTGCTGTTCCGCGGATCTAGGTTGCCTGGAAATCCGTCAGCTGTCGGAACCGGCGCGAAATCGCGACAGACCTGTCGCGTTTCAAACACCTGGCCGACGAGGCAGTTAACCCGATCGGTTAGCCCGACGACTCGCGCACGGACAACGCCTCGAGCAGCTTGCGCCGGGTGATCGGCTTGGCGACGAGCGCCCGCACGTTCAGCTCTCGTGCCCGTTTACGGTGTTCGGGATTTGCACGACTCGTGATGATGACGATCGGCGTGGCCTTGAAGCGGTCGTCGGCGCGCAGCCGTTCGATCAGCGCGAAGCCGTCGAGCTCGGGCATCTCGAGGTCGGTCACGACGAGGTCGTAGCGGAGCTGGCGCGTCATC
>DASXEF010000535.1:0-8168 GCA_036490255.1 Kofleriaceae bacterium | reverse complement strand
ATCTTCTCACCCGACAGCTTGAGCGCGCCGTAGATCCCGATCGGATTGAGCGGGTGATCTTCATCGACGGTCTCGGTCATGAAGTTGCCGTAGACCATGCTCGACGACAAAAACACGAAGCGCTCGAGATCACAGCCACGCGCGACGTCGAGCGCGTTCTCGAGCGTGCGCAAGCTGTGGTCGAACGTGCTGAACGGATCCTTGTTCGATTTCCCGGCATGCGCGACGGCGGCGAGCTGCACGATCACCTGCGGCTTGATCGTGCCGGCGAGCAGGCGGGACAGCGCGTGATAGTCGCGCGCATCTTGCGGATGTAGGTGCACTCCGGCATTGCGCATGAGGTCGAGCCGCTCGTTGACCATGCGCGTGTAGAGATCGCGATTCTCCGCGCCTTCGGTCATCAGCGAGAGCAGGTTGTTGACCTGCAAGCCGTCGATGACGTGGACTTCGGCGCCGCGGCGCACGAGCTCGAGCGCGAGGTGGTGACCGATGAAGCCCGCACCACCGATCAACGCGACCTTCTTACCCTGCATGGACGCCATGCCACCGTCGGTACACTCTGGAATCACGGTGTGTCAAGGCGACCGCCGGCGAGCGGCCGAGACACGATGATGTCTTGATAGCTCAGCGTCTGATCGGGCGTTCGGCCACTCCACGTCCCGAACTTGATCACCTCGATCTCGTGCCCGGCTTCGGCGTAGATCTCGCGGATCGTGTCGAGCGGATAGGCCGAGCACAGCAGCGGGTTATCGAGCGAATACGTGTGATAGCCGTCGACGAAGTGCGGCAGCGCACGGTCGGCCAACCCCGACGCGAGCGACGCCTTCGCAAATTCGTCGACGACGAGCCACGAATTCACGCACACGCCGCCGCGCCGCATCACTTTCGTGAAGCTCTCGAGCGCGAAGACGATCGACGATCGCTGCATGTGCGTGAAGACGGAGTGCGAGAACTGGATATCGATCGGCGTACCGACGCGGCCGGCCAGATCGGTCGAGCGAAAGCTGACGCGCGACGACGCATCGACCGTTTTCGACCGCTGGAGCTCGACGTAGCTCTCGTCGACCGCGATGCGATCGGTGAAGAACGTCGCGTTCGCGTAGTCGGCGTACGCGTCCTTGAGAAACTCGTACGCCGCAGGAACGACCTCGTAGCCGACATAGCGGCGAGACGCGTCCGTTCCGAAGTAGTTGGTGAACGCGTACGCGAGCCGGCCGAGGCCACAGCCGTAGTCGAACAGCGCGAGCTCGGGCTGGTCGCGGCGATAGCCGGCAAGCTGGAGCAGGTTGGGCAGCTCGCGAAGGCACGCGGTAGAGATGAACTCGCGCCGATACTCGTCGAGCGAGCTCGTCGCCGAGATGTTGTAGTTGATCGCAGGCGCGGGCAGCCGCCGATCGAGCGAACCGCTCGCGCGTGCGGCTCGCCACTGGCGGTCGAGCACGCGCCGATGCAAACCGCTCCGCAGACGTTCGACGACGTTCATAGCGACCTCAACCAGATTTCGAGGTTCACGAGCTGCCAGAAAAACATCATGTGGTTGTCGACCAAGCGGCCGCTGGTGACGATCTCGCGATGCTCGTCTAACAGCGTGCGTACCGCATCGACGTCGTAGATGCCACGGTCGCGAAACGAACGCGAGCCTGTGAGATCGAGCACGAGCTCGCGTCCACTGCCGGTCGCGAACCACACGTGCGCCGGCGCGTTCCAGCCCGTCTTCTGGATCCGGGTGCGGGTCTCGTCCGGCAGGATGCCGCGCATCGCCTCGCGCAGGAGGTACTTGGTCACGCCGTCGCGAATCTTGAACGTCGCCGGTACGCGAAACATCAGCTCGACGAGGCGATGGTCGAAGAACGGCCAGGTCACGTCGATGCCGAACGCCGTGGTCTGGCGATCGGCGGCGCGAAGACAGCACGGCGCGGTCTCGCGAAAGATGTCCTGATACGTGCGGTTCGCGAGATAGCTCGCGAACGGACGATCCATCACCGGCTCGTAGCCGACGAGATCGTAGTAGTCGCGATGGACCATGTCGCGGTAGCGGCCGAGGCGGCTCGGATCGGGCAAGCAGCGGCCGGGCACTGCGAGATCGACGAGCCGCTGCAGGCCGGCGCGCATGACCGCGTGTGACTTCTTGAAGATCGGATGATCGTGATACTCGGCCCACTTCGCGGTCTCGTGATCGAGCCGCGCCTCGTCGCCGGCCGCTGCGAGATCGGCGAAGAAGAAAAAGAAGTATTCGTATTCGCCCGCGTTGAGCTCGTCGCCGCCGAGCCCGCCGAACAGCGTCTCGAACCCGGCGTTGCGCGTCGCTTCGCACAATAGATAGTGCGAGAGCCACGTCGCGGTCGCGACCGGCTCGTCGTTCGCGTCGACCAGCTTCGGCACGAGCGACGCGAGATCGGGATTGCCGATGCGCACCGGATGCCATTGTTCGACCGTCGCGTCGAGCATCGTACGGATCTGCGCGGTCTCGTCGTAGGTCTCGTCTTGATACACGGTCGAGAACGCGTGCTCGCGCGTACCGGTCGCGTGCACCGAGCACGCGAGCACCGACGACGAATCCATGCCACCCGACAGCGTGAACGCCGGCCGCCGTGCGAGCTTGCGACGGCGCGCGACCGCGTCGACGAGCAGCTCGCGATAGCGTTCGGCGAGCGCTGATTCGGGCTCGTCGATATCAGGCCCTGGCGCGAGCCTCCAGTACGCGGCGGTGCGCACGCCGCCGCGACCGAGCTCGAGGTAGCAGCCCGCCGGTAACTGCTCGATCTCGGCGTACGGCGATTCGGTGGGAGCGTTGTCGAACGTTCGGTAGTGCAGGCCGGCAAACCGCGCCACGAAGCCGCGATTCGGCGCCGAGCTCGCACCTGGAAGCGCGAGCAGTGCACGAGGCCGCGACGCGAACGCGAACCGATCGGCTCGTCTCGCGTAATACAGCGGCTTCATGCCGAACCGATCGCGCGCGAGCCATAGCGTGTCGGTGTGCGCGTCGTAGAGCGCGATCGCGAAGTCGCCGTCGATCGCTTCGAGCGCGCGCACGAAGCCGTCGCGGCGATAGAGCGAGAGCACGTCGCTCGCGCGCCAGAGCTGGCTGTCGACCGAGCAGACCGCGTCGCCGTCGACGGCGAGGTTCGGCTCGTGCCAGGTCGTGACGCCGAGCTCGGCGCGGCCCGTCGCTGCGCGATGCTGCGTGATCGGGACCTGCGCCGTCATCGCTGCGAGCATCGTCGCGAGCTCGCTCGGAGCGGCCGGGATCACGCCGGCGATGCGAGACATCAGCGCCGCTCCGCGACGAGGATTCGCCAGGTGTGCGGGATGTCGACGACCATCTCGACGCCGTCGTTGCTACGCCGATCGACGACGCGCCGCACGTCGAAGCCGTGCTCGCGCATGAACGCGCTGACCTCGTCGATCGGGTACGTGTTGTGATAGACGCGCAAGTGGCGCTTGCCCTCGTCGAGATACGGGTCCGGCGTGTAACGCACGATCAGCTCGTCGCCCATGCTCTCGCGCAGCAGGATGCGCTTGCGCGCTGCATGCAGCAAGCGCTCGAGCGGTAGCGCGTAGTGCGGGCTATTCGTCAGCACGTTGAAGCACAGCACGGTGTCGAATTCGCCCTCGAGCTCTTCGATCGCGCCGAGCGTGAAGTGACCGCCGGTCATCTCCGCGCGGGCGAGCTCGATCATCTCGGGCGTGTAATCGAGGCCGAAGTATTCGACCGCGATCTGTCGCGAGCGCAGCGAGTGGAGGTAGTAGCCGCCGCCGCATCCGGCGTCGAGCAGGGTCTCGCCGGGCCGCGCGAGCTCGCCGACGAGCTCGGCTGCTTGCGCGGCGCATGTCATCTCTTCCGCTTCGCGCCGGCAGCGACGCCGGTACAGCGCGAGCGTGTTGCGATCGTTCGCCCACGGATTCCAGCGCGCGTTCACTTGATGGCCACGACCGTCCACATCGCCTGCAGATACTCGTCGTAGCCGCGCTTGTTCGCTTCAGACTTCGGCAAGTAGTACGTGGTCAGGCACGGATCGACGACGCTGAACTCCGGAAGCAGCTGCGCGAACTCGGTCTTGGCAAAGAAGTGCGCGAGACCGATGTTGGTCAGATGAATCTTCGAGCTGCCGTCCTCGAGCCGCAGCGAGCCGGGATCGTCGGGCAGCTGCTCGGCGCGAAGCTTCTGAAACGTCGTGTGCGCATCGGCGAGCACGTGGCCGACGAACAACCCGCCGGGCTTGAGCAAACGCGCGACCTCGCGGAATGCCGCGATGCGAGCCGATTTCGGCAGGTGCTGGAACACACACGATTCGACGATGCCGTCGAACGTCGCGTCGGCGAACGGCGTCTCGGTGACCGAGGCTTCGACGATCTGGCCGATCCGATCAGTGTAGCCGAAGCGCGCGAGGTTCTGGCGCGCGAGCTCGAGCGCGTTCGTGGCGATGTCGACGCCGCTGACCCGGATGCCCTTTTGGGCGAGCCAGACGAGCGTCGGGCCAGCGCCGCAACCCATCTCCAGGAACTCGAGGCGTTCGGTTGGATTCGTTGCCGCGCGATCGCGCAGCCAGTACGCGGTGCTACGAATCAACGCCTCGACCGGCGCGGTGTTGTACGCGCCGCGCGCGATCTGCTCGTCGAACGACTCTTCCCACAGCTGCTTCATCTCGCTCGTGCCGGTCATGCCTGCCTCGCAGTTAAGAACGCCCGCAACGTGAACTTGCTACTCGGCTCGCGCAATCGCTCGAGCTCGCGCACTTCGAACCCTGCGCGTTCGGCGAGGCGCGCGAACGACGCCATGCTGAACACGTGTAAATGCTCGACGAAGAATTCCTCCCGGCCGAACCCGGATTCGCGCGCCGCGGCTTCACCGTCAGGCAACTCGACGTAGACGAAGCCGTGCGCGGCGACCAGCGGCTTCGCAGCGGCGAGCAGCGCGATCGGATCGGCGACGTGCTCGAGCACTTTGTTGAACGCGATCGCGTCGAACGTACCGAGCGCGTCGTTCGGCAACGAGCCGCAGATGCCGGTCACGCCGGCGACGTCGCGGGCGTGCGCCGCTGCGCGCGGATCGGGATCCAGCGCGGTGCACTGCCAGCCGTGCGCTTTCATCCGCGCGAGGAACACGCATAGTCCCGAGCCGACGTCGAGGACGCGGCGCGCGCCGCCGGGCAGGTGCGCGTTCGCAAACGCGTCGATGCGCGCGACGCGACCGGCGTTGTCGGAGCGCTCGGGCGGCAGCGCCACGATGCGCTCGAACGTCTTGCGCATGCCGTCGGCATCGCCGTAGGTCGCGTCGACGTATTCGCCGGAGTAGAACGCCTGCGCGAGCGCGAACACCGAGATGAAGTGGCCGCACAAGCTGCAGCGATAGATCTCGCGGCAGTACGAATCGGCGGGCGAGCTCGCGAAGCGGACTTCGCCGGCCGGCGGCGCGAAGTACGTGTGCACGGTCGTGAAGCGATCGCCGCCGCACGGGCAGTGCAGCGGAGGGCCGGAGCTGATCCGCGCATCGGTCTCGATCGCGCGCAGATCGTCGTCGTTGTCGAGCCAGCGCACGAGCGTGTTCTGCTCGGCCGCGAGGTAGCGCTCGAATTCGGGCTCGTGGCCGCGCTCGACGAGAAACACGTAGTACTTCGCTGCGGGGCCGCGCGCGATCGCTGCGCGCAGGTTGAAGTTGAGCAGCCGGCCGTTGAGCGACGGCGTCGCGTAAAAGCCCCACGCCTTGCGCGTGACGTCGTATTCGCCACCGGCCCGAGTCGTGAACGTGACCTGTTCGTCGAAGTCGAGCTCGATGCGAGCGCAGTCGGAGATCGTGATCGGTGATGCGCCTCGCCCGGTCTCGAACACGCGTGGCGGATCGATCACGCGCAGCTTCATCGCCACGTCCTATCGGGCACGATGAAGTCTTCGATCACCCACGTGTCGCCGCGGCGGGTCCACACGTCGCGGTCGCGAAACGTCTCGGCGATCTCGAAGAACCGCGCTTCGGTGATACCGAGCCAGGCGCAGAACTTCGCGATGTCGGCGTGCGGTGTCTCGTCGCCTTTCGCGCGAACGATGTCGATCGCGGCGGCGCGCGTGAGCCTGCCGTTGCGGATCTCGACGGAGAGATTGTCAAACGTGCGCGTGAATCCGAACTTGTACCACTTGAGCCAGTGGTGGATCGAAATGAAGTCGTCGTCGATATCGGCGTAATTCCAGTGGCCGGTGCGTGCGTCGCGATCGCGCTGGAAGCCGTGCGCTTCGGCGGCGGCGAGGCTGGTTTCGGGATCCCATTCGAAGTAGTAGCCGAGGAACACGGCGAGCGTCCCGGCGGCGGCGAGCTCGGCGTCGGTCGGCGCCGTGTACGGCACCAGATCGCGCTCGGTCAGGCCGGCGGCGCCGATCCAATCTTTCGACGTCGTGCCGTGCGTGACGCCGTGCGCGGCGAGCCACGCCGCATCGAGCTTGAAGCCCGCGCGAACGTCGTCGGTACCGCCGTATTCGAACGCCGAGTTTTCGCCCCACACGACGAGCGGAATCGCGAGCTGCACGGCGAGCCGCAGCGGGATCGAGAAGATCGCCATGTGCATCGGCAACGCAGGCGTGCCGTAGCGCTCGAACGCGGCGAGCGTGAAGCGCTTCTCGACGTCGGGGCTGATCGAAAAATCGATGTGATCGACGCCGAGCCGGATCAGGTTGTCGAGATTCGCTTGGCCGAGCTTCGTGCGGCCGGGTGGTCGCCACGTCACCGCGAGTGGCTTGAGCCCGCGCTCGAGGCACATCAGCACCTGCCACGTGCTGTCTTTGCCGCCCGAGACCGGGATCAGGCAGTCGTAGGCGCCACTGTTCGCCTTCGCGTTCGCGACCACTGCGGCAAAGTCGCGTTCGCGCTCGCCCCAATCGATCGCGCGCTTGTCGGCTTTCGTCGCGCAATTGCAGCGGCCGTTCGCATCGAACCGGATGTTCGGGCGGTTCCACGGCGTGATGCAGGTCGCGCAGTACTTCATCCCGACTTCGGGGTCTACCTTGACTGACTCCACGACGGCAAGTACGGTCCTGCACGGTCCCTTTGGCGTCGGAGATTCACGTCTTTGTCCAGGCCCGAATGTCGTCGCGACGATTCCCGGGAAAGGTCCTGGCGCCGTTTCGCGGCAAGCCGATCATCTGGCACGTGCTCGACCGCGTGACGCGCGCGGTGCCGGAGCTCCCGGTGACGGTCGTGACCTCGACCGACGCGAGCGACGATCCACTCGCCGCGTATCTGGCGAGTATCGGTGCGCGATCGTTTCGCGGCCCGCTCGACGACGTGCTCGACCGGTTTCGGCTCGCCGCCGGTGAGGTCGGTGCCGATTGGGTGCTGCGAATTTGCGCTGATAGCCCGCTGCTCGACGCGCGCGTGTTGCAAGCGGTGATCGGCGCGCACGATCGATCGCTCGATCTCGTCACGACGACGGCGCCGCGGACGTTTCCGAAGGGGCATAACGCGGAGCTGATCCGCATGGCCGCGCTCGCGGCGCTTCCCGCGGGCGAGCTCGATGCCGCCGATCGCGAGCACGTCACGCGATTCTTTCACCGCAACGCTTCGCGGTTTCGCGTCAAGAACGTCGAGTCCGGCGATCCGTCGCTCGCCGCGCTCGAGCTCGCGGTCGACACGATCGCCGATCTAGAGCGCTTGGAGGCGAGTACGTGATGCTGGCGACCGCCGTGATCGGGCTCGGTGTCGGCGAGCAACACGCGCGGGCGATCGCGGCACACTCGCGCGCACGCGTCGCCTGGCTGCTCGATCTCGATCGCGGCCGCGCCGAAGCGCTCGCGCGCACGCTCGGTCAAGGCGACATCGCGAGCGACTACGCGGCGGTGCTCGCCGATCCCGCCGTCGACGCCGTGATGCTCGCGAGCTACGACGACGATCACGCGGCGCAAGTCGTCGCGGCGCTGCAGGCCGGCAAGCACGTGTTCTGCGAGAAGCCGCTGTGCCGCACGCTTGCCGAGGCCGCCGCGATCGGGCGCGCGCGAGGCGATCGCCATCTGCGCTGCAACCTCGTGTTACGCGCGGCGCCGCTGTTTCGCTGGCTTCGCGACGCGATCCGAAATGGCGAGCTCGGCGACGTCTATGCGCTGGACGGCGACTATCTCTACGGCCGCTTGCACAAGATCACCGACGGCTGGCGCGGCGAGGTCGATGACTACTCGGTGATCCAAGG
>DASXEF010000891.1:0-12147 GCA_036490255.1 Kofleriaceae bacterium | reverse complement strand
GCTGACGTGATCGACGCTGATCGCGACCTCGTTACTCACGCGGCACCTTGATGAACGCCGCCATGCCGGCGCGCAGCATGTCCTGGCCGGTGAGAATTCCCACCCGCGTGCCGAACACTTGATCGGCGCGCTCGTCGGCGGTCTGGAGATTTCGCGGCGAGTACTCGCCGACCTCGTTGATGTGCTCGACGTCGCCCTCGAACGTGCGGTTCGGGAACGAATCGACGCTGATCGGCACCTTGTCGCCGACGTGGATGTGGCCGAGCTCGGTTTCGGGTACGTAGATGCGGACGTAGAGCTGATCGTCTTCGATCAGCGTCGCCGCGGTGCTGTTCGGCGCGATGATGTCGCCGGGCCGCAGATCGAGCGCTTCGACGCGCGCGGTCCAACCGTCGCGCATCGCGCTCGGCGCCTTGATCGTGAGCTCGTCGATCATGTTCTGCGTCTGATCGACGTGGCCCTGCGCGACCTTGACCTGCGCCTCGGCGACGCGAATATCCTCGACGCGCGAGCCCGCGGTCAGCAGCTTCTCGCTCGCGAGCTGCTCGCTCGCACGTGCACGCGCCTGCGCGACGTCTTCGCGCCGCGAGCCGTTCTTGAGCTCGTCGAGCTGCTGGCGCGACGCATCGCGCTGCGCGATCGCGCCCTTCAAGTTGATCTCGGCATTGTCGACGTCGGCGGGGATCGCCGCGCCCGCGTCGCGCAGCTTGTGCAGGCGATCGACGTCGTGCTGCGCTTTCTCGACCGCGACGTCGGCGGCGACTTGCCGCGCCTGTGCCGCCGCGACTTCTTCGGGCCGCGTGCCGGTGACGGATTCCTGTAGCGCGGCTTGCGCCGTTTGCGCGCGCGCCTTTGCAGCTTCGATCTCTTCGGGCCGCGAGCCGTTCTTGAGCTTGTCCAAGTTCGCCTGCGCTTGCAGCAGCGAGCCTTCGGCTTGCTCGAGCTGCGCGGGCCAATCGCCGGGCTCGAGAATCAGCAGCGGCTGGCCTGCTTTCACGCGATCGCCTTCTTTGACGAGGATCTGCTTGATGCGACCGCCGGCGCGCGAGCCGAGATCGATCGTGCGCGCCTCGACGGTGCCGCTCCATTCGAACGGCGCGTGCGCGAGCTGCCAGCGATGGACGCCGTACCAGCCCAAGCCGCCGAGGATGACGACGATCGGAATGAATCGCGCGGGCGAGCGTTTCGGTTTCGGGCTCATTTCTGACCTCCAGGAAATTCGCCGGCGGCGCGGCGCAATTGCAGATCGGCGAGCGACACGTCGAAGTGCGCCTGGGCGAGCGCGACTTCGGCGGCGACGAGAGAATCTTGGGCTTGCAGCACGTCGAGCTGATTCGCCGTGCCGGCTTCGTATTGCGCGCGCGTCAGCCGCAGCGTCTCGCTCGCGAGCTCGCGCGAGCGCAGCGCAGAATCGACGGCCTTGTGCTTGGTGTCGAGCGTGCCGCGCGCGTTCGCGACCTCGTCGGAGATCGAGTCGTTGAGCAGGTCGAGCTCGGCGTGCGCTTCGTCGGCTTGCGCGTCGGCGATCGCGCGTTGTGCATCGCGCACGCCGCCGTCGTAGAGCACCCAATCGAGCTCGAGCCCGACTGCCCACGAGTATTTGTCGCCCGAGAAGCCGGTGTAGTTGAACACGTGCGCGTTGCCGAACGCCGACAGCGTCGGCGCCCACTTCCACGCGTTCGCGCGCGAGCTATCGGTCGCGGCGTCGGCGGCCGCGTGCTCGGCGGCGAGCTCGGGCCGCAGTGCGAGCGCGTGCGGCACCAGCTGATCGGTCGTCCCTGGGTCTTGCGGCGCGTCGCTCGACGGCTGCACGTGCAGCGGCTCGCGCGTGCCGAGCAACGTGCCGAGCGAGCGGTACGCGGTCGCGCGCGTGTTCTGCGCTTCGACCAGATCTTGTTGCGCGCGCACGACCGCCGTTTCGGCGCGCTTGATGTCGACGGGATTTGCGAGATCCGAGCCGACGCGCGCCTTCGCGTACTTGAACGTGTCGTTCGCGACCTGCACGGCATCGGTGCGCGCCCGGACGAGCTCGTCGGCGCCGGCCGCGGCGTAGAACGCCTGCGCGACGCCGACCAGCACGTTCGCTTCGGTCACCGCGTAATTCGCCTCGCCCGATCGCGCGGTCGACTTCGCCGACGCGTAGCCGTACCAAGCGGCGGGCGCGAGCAGCGGCAGGTTCGCGTTGACGCCGCCGTCGAGCTGCTCTTCTTTCTGGATCACGATCGGCGCCTGCGCCGTGATCTGCGCGTTCGCCTGCTGGATGTAGCTCTGCAGCGCCGCTTGTTCGGCGCCGGTCGTCGTGCCCGCGATCGTGTTCGCGAGGCCGAGCGTCGGCGCGGTGAACTCCGAGATGTCGAGATCGACCTCTTTGTAGTTGTGCGTGTATTTGCCCTGCGCCGAGACGGTCGGCATCAGCGCGGCGCGTGCTTGCGCGATCCCCGCTTCGGCCGAAGCGAGCCGCGCACGACCGACGCGAAGATCGCGGTTGTTCGACCGCGCCAGCGCGAGCGCCTCGTCGAGGGTCAAACTGCGATCGGCGAACGCCGCACGACCGGTGAAAAGCGCGAGGGCGCTCGCGAGGATCCTCGCTGTGGCTGGCATCGCCGGCCAGTCTGCACGCGAGGTGCCATGCGTTCATGCGCTAACGCGCCGGATCGTGGCCGGCGTGGTGTCGGAACGGCTTACAGAGTCGAAAAAGCTACGGCTGGACCGTGTTGCACACGGCCGTGCAGTCGTTCGAATTCGCCGCCCCAGCCAGCGTCGCCAGCTCGGTGCCGGCGAGCGGCCGGTCGTAGATCCGGACGTCGTCCATTGCCCCGCTGAACCAGGTCGTCGCCGCCGGATAGCAACCGACGGTCACTTCATAGGTCGCGTAGACGAGCTGCATCAGCGGCTTGACCGAGCACGCGCACGCGCCGTTGACGAAGATCGTCTGGTTCTGACCGTCGAACTCGATCGCGACGTGTGTCCACGTCGATTGCGTCAGCGCCGCGCCCGACCACGCTTCTTGATGCCCGGTCGAGACATCGGTCGCGACGAAGCCGATCGCGGCATCCGACGTTTCGAGCTCGGGGCTCGGGCACGACGTATCGTGCTCGCGCACGACGACCGGGCCGCTCATCGAGCTCGGTTGGATCCACGCCGCGATCGTGTACTGCGCCGGCATCCACGTCTCGAGCCACGGCACGTGCACGCAGCTCGCGGTGCCGTCGAACATCGCGGCTTCGCCGCCGACGCCGGGCGCGAAGCTCGGGCACTCGGCGCCGGAACATTCGGCATCGGTGTTCGAGATCGAATCGATCAGCGAGCCGTCGAACGCGAAGTGCGCGACGAGCCCGTTGTCGATCGTCGATCCACTACTCGACGCCATCCCCGTGCCGGGCGACTCGCCGTTCGGAGTCGTATACGTCGGTGGCGAAGACTCCGAATCGAAGCCTAACCGTCCGCACGCGCACAACATGAGCAACGCAATGGTTCGGCCCCTCACACTGCGAAACGTATCAAGTTCGCCAAACCTCGTCGCTGTAGGCGATTCCTTACATTTTACGACGTCGCAGGCGAGTCCGGATGATGAACCAGACGCGCCGGTAGAAGTGCCGCAGATAAACGACCTGAATCAACACGACAAACCCGATCGTGATCGCGCGTAGCGGTGCGGTCCGTCGATACAACCGCTCGATATCGAACGCGACGTTGGGATCCGGCGTGTGGATGTCCTTATAGAAGATGTCGAATGCGAGCGTGACGCCGAGCTCGTTGAAGATCAGCGCGGCGCCGATCCCGTAGGCGATCGCGACGAGCTTTCGAATCGCGGGGCGAAACGTCAACACCGATGTCGCGGCGGAGATCACGAGTAGCGCGAAGCCGGTCATATACGCGCCGCGCAGCACGCCGCGTGGCGCGACGTCGAGCCGGAACGATAGATAGACGGCGAGGCGAACCGCGATCAGCGTCAGCGCGAAGGCCGCGAGCGTCGCGAACGTCAGATCGCGCTTGCGCGAGACGACGAGCTCGCGCCAGACGCGCCGGATCGATTGCTGCTCTGCGACCGGAGCTTCGACCGGCACCTCGTGTTGCGACAGCAGCGCGTCGATCTGGCGATCGGCATCGGCGAGCCGCTTCGCGAGCGTCGCGAGTAGCGCGACCGCGATCTCGGGCCGCCGCGCGCGCAGTCGATCGAACAGCGCGTCGTCGACCTCGAGCACGTCGATCTCGCTCGTCGCGACGACGGTCGCCGAGCGCAACGCGCCGGTCACCGACGACATCTCGCCGAACGCGTTGCCGGGCCCGAGCGTGCCGAGCACGCGGCGTTGGCCGCGGCGCGGCTCGACGAAGACTTCGGCGGTGCCTCGCATCACGACGAACATGTCGGCGCCGGATTCGAGCTCGGAGATCAGCCGCGCGCCGGTCGGCCGCGTGACGCGCGTGCCGCGCTCGAGCAACTCGGCGAGCGTCTCGTCGTCGAGCATCGCCAAGAAGTCGACGCTGCGCAGCAGCTCGACGTCGGTCATCTGGAACCCCGTGCGATCAAGAACGCGCGGCGCGCGACGGCGGTCCAGAACGCGCGGAAGTAGATCAGCTGGAGCAGCACGGCCGCGGCGAGCCCGGCGGCGATCAGGCTCAGCTCCTGCGAATATTCGGGATTGAGGTTCCAGAACAGCGCGAACTCGTCGAACACGAGCCCGGCGCCGATGCCGAAGATCAGCGCGAGGCCGCGCAAAAATCGCCGCGCCGACGGAAACAGCGAGACCAGCCCGACCGTGCCGATCAAGAACAGCCCGTAGTTGAAGTGATGGATGTGCATCGGGTTCGGGTCGTTGCCCGGCACGAGCTTGAACAGCTGCTTCTCGAGCCCGTACTTGAGGATCAAGTGCACGACGAGGCGCGCACCGCCGAGCGAGCCGAGAAAGCCGACGAGCATCCAGAACGGCGGCTCCGCGCCTTTCGCGACGACGAGCCGGTGAAACAGGCTGCGCGTCGATGATCGCGTGACGCGCGCGCCGCGGCGAAGCAGCGCCGTGCGGCGTTCGGCGATCGCGGCGGCGAGCTCGGCTTCGGGTAAACCCGAGCCGTGTAGCTCGAGCAGCTGGCGCAAGAAGTCGTCGCGCACCGCGAGCTCGCCGGCGATCTCGCGCGCGAGCGGCAACGCGACCGCCGGAAACTCGGCCATCACCGCCTGGTAGCCATCGCGATCGAGCACGGCGATCGTCGCGCCGCGATGGCGCGCGGTCATCGCGAACGGCTTCGCGTAGCCGGTCACCATCGAGAACGTGCCGTAGCGATCGCCCGGCGCCATGCGCGCGTGCAGCTCGCCGGCACCTTGTCGCGACGCGATGTCGACATCGCCGTCGATCACCACGACGAGGCGCGGTTGCGACGCGTCGAGCTCGTGGCGCGTTTCGGCGGCGAGCTCGAGCCGCGAAAATCGCCGCGCGATCCGCGCGACCTCGTCGGCACGCAGCTGCTCGAAGATCGCCAAGCCCGCGAGCACCCCTTCGAGATCCACGCCGCCACGATATCATCGCCGCTTGCGACGCGGCACGAACCGCCGCGCCCACGTCGGGACCCGGCCGCGCATGCGCCAGGTCACCGCGCCGGCCTCCAACGTCGCGACGTGCCGATACGGCTCGTCGGTCGAGTTGTCGTAGAGCTCGACGCGCGACACGAACGCGATCGCCTTTGCGAGGTTGTCGAGCGAGCGTGCATAGCGCGCGGCGATCCGATCGCGTGGCACGTCGTGGCCGCCGAGCGCGATCCGCGCATCGATGCGCCGCTCGGCGAGCTCGGCGCTGTCGACGCCGATGTAGACGAGCACGACGGTGAAGCCGGCATCGACCGCGCGCGCGAGCATCGCGAGCTTCGCGCCGTACGGATCGGAGAACACGGTCTCGGTGATGAAGCCGATGCCGTCGTCGATCAGCTGATCGCGAAGCGCATCGAGCAAGCGCGCGGCTTCGAGCGAGTCGATGCCGGTCTCGCGCGCGACGTTGTCGGCGTTGAGAAAGCGGAGCGGCGACTCCGCGAGGAACACGTCGTAGAACGTCGATTTGCCGGCGCCGTTCGGGCCGGCGAGCACGACGAGCTGCGGTGTCACCTGTGGCGTTTCTTGATCAGCGCCGCCGCTTTGGCGCGGCCGAGTGGTGTTGCGGCGAACGCGAGCCGGCCGGCGAGCTCGGGATCGTGGCTCTTGGCTTTGAGCTGGTGCGTCGCGGTTGCGGAGATCGCGGCTTCGACGATCTGGCCGAGCCGCGCCCAGTGTTCGACTTGCTCGGTGACCGATCGATCTTGCACGTCGGCGGCGCTACGTGCGCTCTCTGCCAGTCGTGCGCTCAGCCGAACCGGGACGCCGTTCGCCATGATCGAAGTGTAGCACCTTGCTACAGCTGTGAACGAGATCTGTACTGATCGGATGGATCGTGTCGGCGACGCCGCGAAAACTAGACGGCGATCGCGCGGTTAGGCAGGCTGAGTCGATCGATGTCGTTTGTCGAGCAAGCGCCGGTACCAGCGCGCGCCGTTCCGCGGATCAAGCTGTTCGCCGAGACGCTCTTCGCCGGCGACGACGAGTGCAAGACCGGCATGATCCGGCTCGACTTCGACTACGCGAATCGCCGCGTGCGCTCGCGCGATCTGCGCTTCGCCGGCCGCGATCGCGCCGCCGAGCTCGAAGCCGCACGCGTGCTCGAAGGCTTCGGCGCGGTCGAGCTCGCACATCTCGACGATTGCGCGGTCTCGCCCGGCACCGGCGCCGACTACGTGCTCGCGGTCGACGGCGATCCGCACGCGATCACCGCGTTCGCGGCACATGCGGTGCCGCAGCTGCGCGCGCTCGGCTGGCACGTCGACTTCGATGCGGAGTATCCGTGGCAAGCCGTCGCGACCGACGCGCCGCTCTACGTCGCCGCCCTGCCCGATCCGGATCGCCCCGACTGGTTCGGGCTCGAGCTCGGCGTCGAGATCGACGGCCATCGCATCGATCTGTTGCCGGCACTGCTCGAGCTGCTCGACGGCGCCGGCGACCTCGCCGCATTGGTGCGCTCGCATCGCCGCTGCATCGCGATTCGCGTCGACGCGACGCGGCTGTTGCCGATTCCCGCCGCGCGACTGCGCATGCTCGCGAAGGTCCTCGTCGAGCTGTATCGCGACGGTAAAGCGCGCGCGCCGATCACGCGCGCACCGCTTGTCGCCGATCTCTGCGCGGCGTTTCACGACGACGCGCGTCCGCTGCGCTGGGTCGGCGACCGCGCGATCCGCGAGCAGGCGTACGCGATCGCGATGGGGCCGAGCACGCGCGATGCGTTCGTCGCGCCCGCCGAATTGCGCGCCGAGCTGCGGCCGTATCAGCGCGAGGGCGTCGCGTGGCTCCAGCATTTGCGCGCGCACAACGCCGGCGGCGTGCTCGCCGACGACATGGGCCTCGGCAAGACGCTGCAGACGATCGCGCACGTCGCGCTCGAGCGCGAGCACGGCCGGCTCGATCGGCCCGCGATGATCGTCACGTTGACGAGCCTCGTCGGCAACTGGCGCCGCGAGCTCGAGCGATTCGCGCCGCACCTGCGCGTCGCGATCCATCACGGACCCGATCGCAAGGCGCGCATCGCGCAGCTCGGCGATCACGACGTCATCATCACGACGTATCCGCTCGTCGCGCGCGATCGCACGGAGCTCGCCGCGGTGCCGCTGCATCTGCTCGTGCTCGACGAAGCGCACGCGATCAAGAACCACGACGCACAGGCCGCCGAGGCGCTCCGCGCGCTCGATGCGCGAAACCGGCTGTGCTTGTCGGGCACGCCGATCGAGAATCACCTCGGCGAGCTGTGGTCGCTGTTCGATTTTCTCAACCCCGGCTTGCTCGGCGGCAAAGCCGAGTTCGCGATGCACTTTCGCGCGCCGATCGAACTGCAAGGCGATGTGAACCGGCTCGGCGTCCTGCGCGAGCGCGTGAAGCCGTTCATCTTGCGCCGCACCAAAGACGCGGTCGCGCCGGAATTGCCGGCGAAGACGCAGCTCGTGCGCTCGATCGAGCTCGGCAGTGCGCAGCGCGAGCTCTACGAGAGCATCCGCGTCGCCGCGCACGCCGACGTGCGCAGCCACATCAAGCAGCGCGGGCTCGCCGGGTCGACCATCGCGATCTTGGACGCGCTGCTCAAGCTGCGCCAGGTCTGCTGCGATCCGCGCCTGGTCGCGAGCGATGCCGCGCGCGACGTCTCGGGCAGCGCGAAGCTCGACACGCTGCTCGAGCTCGTCACCACGCAACTCGGCGAAGGCCGCCGCATCCTCGTGTTCTCGCAGTTCGCGCGCATGCTCGGCCTGATCTCCGAGGCGCTCCTCGCGCGCGGCATCGGTCACGTCACGCTGACCGGCAGCACGCCGGATCGCCAGAAACCGATCGACGCGTTCCAAGGCGGGCGCAGCGACGTATTTTTGATCAGCCTCAAAGCCGGCGGCGCCGGTCTGAACCTCACCGCCGCCGATTCGGTCGTTCACTACGATCCGTGGTGGAACCCGGCGGCGCAGGCACAGGCGACCGATCGCGCGCATCGCATCGGCCAGACCAAGCCGGTGTTCGTCCACGATCTGATCGTCGCCGGATCGGTCGAGGAGCGCATGCTCGGCTTGCAGCGCCACAAGCGCATGCTCGCCGACGCGATCCTCGCGAGCGCGCACGCGCCTGCGCTCACCGAGAACGAGCTGGAAGACTTGCTGGCGCCGCTCGCGTGACGCGATAGAGATCGTACCGATCGCCGTCGAGCTGGTGGTAATAGATCGATTTGCCGTCGGGCGACACGGTCGCACCTTCGACGAGGTTGTCGCCGAGCACCGCGAGCTTCGCCGGCACGCCGAACGGCTCGTCGATCGCCGCGCGCGTCGCGTGATAGATCGCGGGGACCGTATCGACGCTGGGATCGAAGCGATCGAAGAACAGCTCGAGCTGATCGGCGGTCGTCGCCGGCGCGTACTCGAGCGCGCTCGAGTTGATGTTCGCGAAGATCGCGGCGCTATCGGCTCGGCGCGTGAATCCACTGCCGTCGCGATCGGCGATCACGAGATCGGCCGCGCTCGGCAATGCCGCGTTCGGGTCGATGACGCCGTCGACGAAGTACAGCGCGCTGCCATCGGCGCTGATCTCGGCGTCGAAGTTCACCGCGGTCGCTTCGTCGCGCGACACCCCGGCGATCAGCGCGACGTTCGTCGCCGTGCCGCTCGCGAAATCGGCCATGTACAGCGTCGACAGCGACTGCGCGTACGACCGCGTCGACACGAATACGAGCTCGTTCTGCGCATCGAGCGACGCGACGCCGTCGAGCGACGTCGAGTTGGCGCCGGCGATCGGCCCGACGAACTGAAAATCGCTCGCATCGATCGACGTCGCGTAAAACAAATTCGTATCGGTAGCCGGATCGTTGCGATCGTTGAACAACAGATACGCGCCGTCGCGCGTCACGAACGGCTCCATCGCATCGCTGCCATAACCGACGATCGCGACCGGCTGTGGCGTAGAAAACGACGCATCGTCGCCGGCGCTGGTCGGCATCGCGTCACTAAACCCGCCGGGATGCGGCAGGCAGCCCGCAGCAGCGATCACCAGCGTCGCGATTCGAGACACCGTCCTCGTGACAGCAACCGCCGTGCCGGTTACCGTCGCCCGCATGAAACTAGCCCACTTCGTCGTTCTCGGTTTGCTGGCCGCCGGATGCGGCGCCAGCGGTGGTTTGACCTACAACCTCGCGGCATCGGAGGGCTTGAACCCGCCGCCGCAGGCGAAAGACGCCAACTGCGACTTCGCGATCGGCAAGGGCCCGACCGACGGCTTGAAGTACGACAAGCTGGGCGAGCTGACCGCGGCCGACTTCGCGGCGCAGTCGCAGGACGATCTCAAAGGCTCGATCCGCGCGCAGGTTTGCAAGCTCGGCGGCGACTACGTGATCGCGGCGCAAGACACGACGGGCCAGTACAAGAGCGTCACCGTGTTGCGCCATCACATGGATGCGGCGCCGGACTCGGGCGCGGTGCCCGTGCCGAACGCGCCATCGCCCAGTGCTCCGGCTCCCGCGCCCGCTCCTGGCATGTGAGCCGCCGCGCGAACCCGCTGCGCTGCGCGACGTGCCGGATGCTCGAATGCATCTGCGCGGTCGTGCCGACGCTGCACACGCGCACGCAGCTCGCGCTCGTCATTCACTATCGCGAAGCGCGCAAGCCGACGAACACGGGCTTGCTCGCCGCGCGTGTGCTCGCGAACAGCCGCGTCGATATCGTCGGCGACCGCGATCGCCCGCTCGCGCTGCCGATCGTCGCGGCCGGCAAGCGCGGCGCGTTGCTGTTTCCCGCCGACGACGCCGTGCCGATCGACAGCATAGCGAACGCCGGGCACGCAGCACTGCCGCAGGCAGTGCGCAGTACGGTCGCAAGCCCGGCGAACGCCGGGCGCGCAGCACTGCCGCAAGCAGTGCTGAGTACGATCGCAAGCCCGGCGAACGTCGGGCGCGCAGCACTGCCGCAGGCAGTGCCGAGTACGGTCGCAAGCCCGGCGAACGCCGGGCGCGCAGCACTGCCGGAGGCAGCGCTCAGTAGGATCGACACGCTCGTCGTGCCCGACGGTAACTGGCGCCAGGCTGGTAAGTTTCGCGCGCGCGTGCCCGGCCTCGCCGAGCTGCCGTGTGTCCGCTTACCGGACGACACGCCCGCGACGCGATATCGCATTCGCGCCGAGCCGCGCACCGGCGGGCTCGCGACGATCGAAGCGATCGCGTACGCGTTGCGCGTGCTCGAAGGCGATGACGTCGCCGATCAGCTGCTCGCGATCTTCGACGCGCTCGTCGCGTCCACACTGCGCGCGCGCGGTTACTCCGCGAGCACGCGCTGAACGAGCTGGATCGAGACCGAGCCTTCACCCACCGCCGAGGCGACGCGCTTGACGCTGGTCGAGCGCACGTCGCCGACCGCAAACACGCCCGGCAAGCTCGTCTCGAAGTGATACGGCGGACGCGCGAGCGGCCAGCGCGCGTCGGCGAGATCGTGCGGCGTGAGGTCGGCCCCGGCTTTGACGAAGCCCTTCTCGTCGACGCAGACGCAGCCGCGCAGCCATTCCGTATTCGGCGACGCACCGGTCATCATGAACACGTGCTTGATCGCCCGGGTCGCGCGCTCGCCGGTCGGCTTGTGCTCCCACGTCACGCGCTCGAGCTCGGTCTCGCCGTCGAGCTCGACGATCTCGGTCTGCACGAGCACTTTGACGTTCGGCGTGTCCTCGATGCGGCGGATCAAGTAGCGCGACATCGTCTCGGCGAGGCTGCGCCGCACGACGACGTAGACGTTGCGCGCGGCCTGCGCGAGATACACCGTCGCTTGGCCCGCGGAGTTGCCGCCGCCGACGATGACGACGTCGTCGTTCGAGCATAATCGCGCCTCGACGGCGGTCGCGCTGTAGTAGATGCCGACGCCTTCGAACTTCGCGAGGTTGTCGATCTCGGGTTTGTGATATCGCGCGCCGCTCGCGATCACGACGGTACGCGCGAGCACGGATTCACCGCCGTCGAGCTGCAGGCGATACGGCCGGCGATCGCACTCGAGCTTGACCGCCGTGCGCGCGATCGCGACGTCGGTGCCGAACTTCTCGGCCTGCGTGAACGCGCGCGCGGCGAGCGCTTGGCCCGAGATGCCGGTCGGGAAGCCGAGATAGTTTTCGATCTTCGAGCTCGAGCCCGCCTGGCCGCCCGGCGCGGTCGATTCGAGCACGAGCACGTCGAGGCCTTCCGACGAGCCGTAGACCGCCGCGGCCAAGCCGCCCGGTCCCGCGCCGACGACGACCACGTCTCGCACGCGCTCGGCATCGAGCTGCGGCGTGTAACCGAGGCAATCGGCGAGCTCGACGATCGACGGATTCTTGAGCGCGTTGCGACCGCGGCAGATCACGATCGGCACGTCCGTGATGGCGACGTGAAACTGCTCGAGCAGCGCCTGCGCGCCCGGATCGGTATCGACGTCGATCGTGGTGTGTGGATGGCCGTTGCGCGTGAGGAACTCTTGGATGCGCAGCGTGTTTGCCGAGTGTCGCGAGCCGATCAGCACGACGTCGCCGAGCCCCGCGGTGATGAGGCCGACGCGGCGCAAGATGAACGCGCGCATGAGCAGCTCGCTGATCTCGGC
>DASXEF010000445.1:0-8634 GCA_036490255.1 Kofleriaceae bacterium | reverse complement strand
GTCGGGAAACGGCGTGCCGAAGCAGCGGATGATGCAGCTGCTCGACTGGCACCTGGTTCAGTTCGAGTTCACGCCGTGCGCGATCGGCGGCCGCGACGAGCTCGGGCTGTCGATCACGCAATTGCTGCTCGAGCACGCGCGCGTGCGCGACGAGCTCGACGCCGATCGCACCTCGCGATTGATGAAACCGTAAACGGCGACGAGTTTTGGCCGATACGTCACGTGTCGCAGGGTCGTCGCATGTTCGCGCGAAGCCAGGAATGGCAACCTGGCTCCTTCGTGTTTGTCCACCGGGCAGCGTGAGCATGGATCGAGTTGGGCGGATGCCACGCGTTGTCTCGGGGATCGTGCTCGTCGCCTCGGCGATCGCCGGGGTCGCGCACGCCGGCACGCCGGCGACGCCACCGCTCGTCAAGCCGATCGCGCACGCGGTGCGCCGCACGTGCGCGATCCAGATCGACGGCGCGCTCGACGAGCCGTGCTGGCAGACCGCGCCGAAGCAGGGTGGCTTCATCCAGCGGTTTCCGACCGACGGCGCGAAGACCGAGCACGACACCGAGTTCGCGGTGATGTTCGACGACGACGCGATCTACGTCGGCGTGTGGCTCGCCGACGATCATCCCGAGCTGATCCGCGCGCTGCTCACGCGTCGCGACGTCGTGTCGGTCGCCGATGCCGTCGTGATCGCGTTCGACTCGTATCACGATCAACGCACGGCCTACGGCTTCCAGCTCAACGCCGCCGGCGTGCAACGCGACCAGCTGTTCTACGACGACGTCAACTCCGACGACACGTGGGACGCGGTGTGGACCGGCGACGCGCGCATCACTGATCACGGCTGGACCGCCGAATATCGGATCCCGCTCAACCAGCTGCGCTACGCCGGCGGCGAAGGCGTGTGGGGCTTTCAAGTGTTGCGCACGGTGTCGCGCACGCAGGAGCAATCGTCGTGGTCGCCGTGGCCGAAGTCGACGCCGCAAGTCGTGTCGCGCTTCGGCATCCTCGACGGCGTCGACAAGATCGAGCCGAAGCCGCGGCTCGAGCTGTTGCCGTACGCGACCGGCGGCTTCGATGCGCCACCCGGCGGCCTCGGCGATCCGCTCAACAACAAGCTCGCGCCCAAAGGCGGCATCGGCCTCGATCTCAAGTACGGCCTGGGGCCCGCGTTCACGCTGTCGGCGTCGATCAACCCGGACTTCGGTCAGGTCGAGCAGGATCCGTCGGCGGTGAACCTGTCGCCGAATCAGCTGTTCTTCGCCGAGCGGCGGCCGTTCTTTCTCGAAGGCACCGATCTGTTCAAGCTCTACATCGGCAACAACGACAGCGGGCCCGAGGGCCAGTTCTACAGCCGCCGGATCGGCGCCGCGCCCGATATCCCGAACGTCGACTACAACTACGTGCAGCAGCCCGACGCGACGACGATCTACGGCGCGGCGAAGCTCACCGGCAAGACGCCGGGCGGGTGGTCGTTCGGCATGCTCGACGCCGTGACGGGCGGCGAGAGCATCAACTACGTCGATCTCAACAACCAGACCGTCAACACGAACGCCGCGGTGCCGACGAACTTCGCGATCGGCCGGATCAAGCGCGATATCGCCGACGGCCAGACCTCGCTCGGCGTGTCGTGGACGGCGGTCGATCGCGCGCTCGGCAATAGCGGCTTGTCGGAAGTGCTCGACGATCAGGCGTACACGGCGGGCACGCAGATCCAATCGCGCTGGGGCGACAACGCGTGGATGGCGAACGCGTCGCTGCTCGGCAGTTACGTCCACGGCTCGCAAGATGCGATCGCCGCGCTGCAGGAATCGAATCGCCACTTGTTCCAGCGGCCCGACGCGACCGACGTGTCGTACGACCCGACGGCGACGAGCATGGATGGCTGGGGGCTCAGCTACAAGATCGGTCGCTTCGGCGACACCAAGCACTGGCGGTTCTTGTTCGGCGGCGATCTGCGCTCGCCCGGGCTCGAGCTCAACGACGCCGGCTACCAGAACAGCTCGGATCGCTATATCCCGTTCTTGTGGGGCCAATACCACCAAGACGAGCCGACCGGCGAGCTGCTCAACTGGAACGTCAGCGCCGATATCTTCGAGGTCAACAACTTCGAGCCGACGATCGAGTCGAAGGGCTTCGAGAGCAACGGCAACGTCCAGTTCTCGAACCAGTGGAACATGGGCTACTACACGAGCATCCAGACCGCGGGTTGGGATCCGGTCGCGCTGCGCGGCGGGCCGATGCTGCGCACGAACCCGGCGACGACCGGCAACATCTACATCTCGACCGACGCGCGCGAGAAAGTGCAGCTGTCGCTCAACGCGTTCGGCAACTGGGATTGGACCGCGCAGGCGATCCAGGGCGAGCTCGATCTCGGCGCGGTGATCCAGGCGCGATCGAACGTCGACATCACGCTCGGCCCGTCGATCATGGAGCGCGACGATCCGATGCAATGGGTCGGCAACATCACCGACACGTCCGGCAACGTCCACTACATCACCTCGGCGATCCACCAAGTCACGACCTCGATGACGGTGCGGCTCGACTGGACGTTCTCGCCGCACTTGACGCTGCAGGCGTACGCGCAGCCGTTCATCGGCACCGGCCGCTACTTCAACTACAAAGACGTCGACAACCCGCACGCCGCCAACTTCAACGATCGATTCCACATGCTCGGCGGCAATCAGATCGGCGAGTCGAACGACGTCGAATACGTCGACTACAACGGCTACTACGACTTCAGCAAACCCGACTTCACGTTCCTGCAGTTACGCTCGACCGTCGTTTTGCGCTGGGAGTATCTGCCCGGATCGACCGTGTTCGTGATTTGGAATCACGGTCGAACCAATTCGCTCGACGACGGCAGGTTCTTTCCCGGCCACGATATCAACGAGCTAGCGACCAACACCCCCGGCGATAACCTCGTCATGGTCAAGGTCAACTACTGGATCGGCCTGTAGCCGCGTATACTTCCGGTGATGGAGGTCGCCTCGGCCTCCGAAGCGAGCAGCTTCGGTAAGTACACGCTCGTCGCCAAGCTGGCGACCGGGGGCATGGCGGAGATCTTTCTTGCGCGCCTGCTCAGCGACGGCGGCTTCGAGAAGCTCGTCTGCATCAAACGGATCCTGCCGCACCTCGCGAAGGACCCGCAGTTCGTTGCGATGTTCTTGGATGAAGCGCGCGTCGTCGCGCGGATCTCGCACCCGAACGTGTGCCAGGTGTTCGAGCTCGGCGAGATCGCGGGCCAGTACTACATCGCGATGGAGTACCTCGCCGGCGTGCCGCTCTCGATCTTTCGCCGCCGCGACTACTATCCGTCGCCGGCGGAGATCCAGCTCGTCGCCGGCTTCGGCGTGCAGGCGTGCGAAGGCCTGCATCACGCGCATCAGCTCAAGGCGAGCAGCGGCGAGCTGCTCGGCGTCGTGCATCGCGATATCTCGCCGCAGAACTTGTTCGTGACGATCGACGGCATCGTCAAGGTGCTCGACTTCGGCATCGCGAAAGTTCAAGACCAGTCGGCGAAGACCAGCACCGGCGCGCTCAAGGGCACGTATTGCTACATGGCGCCGGAGCAGCTGCGCGGCGAGAAGATCGATCGCCGCGCCGACGTCTGGGCGCTCGGCTGCGTGCTGTGGGAGAGCCTCGCGCAGCGTCACTTGTTCAAGCGCGAGACCGAGTTCCTGACGTTTCAAGCGATCACCGCCGAACCGATCCCGCACATCTGCGAGCTGCGGCCCGACGTGCCGCCGCTCGCCGGCGATGCGATCGCGCGCGCCGTCTCGCGAGACCGCGACGATCGATTTCCGACCGCACGTGCGTTCGGCGAAGCGCTCGCGCAGGCGTGTGCACCACTCGGCGGCCCGCGCACGGCCGCGCAGATCGCCGACGTCGTCGAGTCGTCGTTTCATTCGGTGCTCATCGAGCAGCGCGAGTTGCTCGAGCTCGCGCGGCGCGGCGACAACTTCGATCTCGAGAACTCCAATCCGCTCGGCGGCAAGGTCACGAGCGCGACGCCGGTGTCGAACTTGCGCGGCAAGCTCGCGGCGGCAAAAGCCGAGGTCGAGCACTACGTGCGGGCGCAGCAGGCGATCAGCTCGCTCGAGGAGCCGTCGTCGAGCGGCTTCACGCCGCCGCCGGGCTGGCGCGCGCGCTCGGAGCTCGCGATGCACGAGCCGGAAGACTCGGCGCTGCTCACCGGCGTGACGATCGCGCCGCCGGGCTCGACGGTGCCGAAGCGCGATCCGACGCGGTCGCGCGCACAGCGCGTCGCCGACGATAACGTCGATCTGCGCGGGCGTTCGAAGCTGCCGTGGATCATCGCGATCGGTCTGGTCGCGAGCGCGGCCATCGTGACGGGCGTGATGGCGATGATGAAGAAGCCCGAGGCGCCGCCGCCGGCGCCACCGGCCGAGGTCGTCGCGATGACACCGGAACCCGTGCAACCTGCGCGGATCCCGACGCCACCACCACCGCCGATCGCGCAACCGACGCCACCACCGATCGCGCAACCGACGCCGCCACCGGTTCCAACGCCAACGCCGCCGCAGCCGCGCAGGCACGAGCACGAGACGCCGCACGAGAGCGCGCCGAGCGGGCCGCCCGGGTTCATCACGATCGATTCGGCGCCGGTCTACGCGACGATCTACATCGACGGAAAAAATTACGGCGACACGCCGCTCGTGCACCTCAGTCTTCCACCGGGGCATCACGCCGTGAAAGCGGTGTCACCGTCGGGGACGGCGAAGACCGCGTCGATCACGATCGAATCGGGAAAAACTGCGCCGGTTCGCCGCATCGAGTGGTGATCGCGATCGCGCATGTGCGCGCAACGCGCACACGACCGCGGTGATACGATTCGTGCGATGCGCCGGGTCGCGATCCTCTTCGCGGTGGTGTCGCTCGCGGGTCGATCGGCAAGCGCCGACGACGCGCTGGCGAGCGCGCGAAAATCCGTCGAGAGCTCCGACTACATGGCGGCGCGGCCGTTGCTCGTGCAAGCGCTCGACGCCGGTGTAGCAAGCCCCGACGAGCTCGCCGAGATCTACAAGCTGACCGGCATCGTCGAGGCGGCGCTGGGCGAAACCAAGGCCGCGAAGCGCGCGTTCGAAGACTGGCTCGCGCTCGATCCCAAGGGCACGTTGCCCGACGGCACGTCGCCGAAGATCACGAAGCCGTTTGCCGCGGCGCAGAACGCCAACTTGCAGATCAAGGTCAAGGCCGACACGACGAGCGATCCGCCGAGCGTCGCGATCGCGATCGTCAGCGATCCGCTGCAGCTGGTCGCGAGCGTGCGCGTGTTCACGCGTGTCGACGGCGCCGCCGAGACCGAGCTCGACGGCAAGCCCGGCGCTGCGATCGCGCTGCCGCACGGCCATCGGCTCGATCTTCGCGTGCAGGCGCTCGACAGCCACGGCAACCGCGTCGTCGAGCTCGGCACCACCGACGTCCCACTCGTGATCACGGGCGCGGAGCCGGCGCCGATCGCGAAGCGCGTCGTCAGGCCGAAGCCCGTCGAGCCCGACCATCCGCGGCCGGTGCTGTTGCGCTGGTGGCTGTGGGGCACGGCGGCGGTCGCGTTCGCCGGCGCGGGCACGTATTTCGGCTTCGCCGCGCGCAGCAATCGCGACGAGCTAGCGACGATCGACGCGAACAGCAGCGAGCATCCATTCAGCGACGCGCAAAAGCTGCAGACCAAGATCGATCGCGAGCTGCTCGCGTTCGACATCGGCATGGGCGTCGGCGGCGCGTTCGCGATCGGCGCGGCGATCTTGTATCTGACGCGGCCGCATTACGAGCAGCACGTCGCGATCGTGCCGGCGCCGGGCGGCGGAACCGTCGTGTTCGGAGGCGCGTTTTGAAGGCGCGCTTCGCCGCGTTGTTCGCGCTCGCGTGCTCGTGCACGCTGAGCGTCGACAAGCCGCCCGGTCTCGCCGCATGCGATCCGAGCGGCAACTGCCCCGACGGCTTCACGTGTCTCGAAGATGTCTGCGTGCCCGAGCAGCCGACCGGCTCGACGTGCGCGACGGCGATCGGCGCCGGCGAAGAGCACTCGTGCGCGGTGCGCAACGACGGCACCGCGTGGTGTTGGGGCAAGAACGATCACGGCCAGCTAGGCGACGGCACGACGACGGATCGCCTCGAGCCGGTGCAAGTCACCGCGCTGCCCGTCAAGGTCACGGCGATCGCCGCGGGCACGCTCCACACGTGCGCGCTCGACGGTTCCGGCGGCGTGTGGTGCTGGGGCCAGAACTCGCACGGCGAGCTCGGCGACGGCACGATGACCGACGCGCGCATACCGGTGCAGGCGCTCGGCGTCGGCAGCGCGTCGCAATTGACGCTGGGCTTCGAGCACACGTGCGTCGTGATCGGCGACGCGGTCGATTGCTGGGGCTTCAACGGCGCGGGCGAGCTCGGCGACAACACGACGACGACGCGCGGCATGCCGATGCCGGCGATGATCACCGGCGTCGTCGAGCTCTCGACCGCCGACGAGACCAGCTGCGCGGTGCGCAACGACGGCAGCGTGTGGTGCTGGGGCGAGGACGTCAACGGCGAGCTCGGCGACGGCATGAAGAAGAACGACGGCATGCCCAAGCCGATCAGCGGCATCGCCGGCGCGACGCACGTCGCGATGACCGAAGCCGGCGGCTGCGCGCAGACCGGCAGCGGCGTCGCGTGCTGGGGCGCCGATGGCAACGGTCAGCTCGGCGACGGCGTCGACGACGGCGCCGGCCAGCTCACGCCGGTGCTCGCCGACGTGCCGGTGACGCTCGTCAAGATGATGGGCGGCGACGATCACACCTGCGGCATCGACGGCTCGAACAACATGTGGTGCTGGGGCAACGGCTACAACGGCCGGCTGTTCGATCAAGACGACGGCGATCATCCGGCGCCGACGAAGGTCTACGCGAACGTCGCGGGAATCGCGGCGGGCGGCCAGCACACGTGCGTGCTCACCACGTCGAACGCGATCGAGTGCGACGGCTACAACTCGCACGGCCAGCTCGGCGACCGCATGCGCACGACGCAGCCGTCACCGCAGGCATTGACGCTGCCCGGCGGCGCGGTGCTGCAACCGTCGGGCGACTATTCGTGCGCGATCCTGAGCGATGCATCGGCGCAATGTTGGGGCTTCAACGCGAACGGCGAGCTCGGCGACGGCACGTTCACGTCGCGCGGCACGCCGGCGCCGGTCTCGCTGCTCGGCATCCAGCAGATCGACGGCGGCTACGACTTCGCGTGCGCGATCGTCACCGGCGGTGCCGTGTACTGCTGGGGCTTCGACACCTATGGCAACCTCGGCGTCGACAGCAACTACGACGCGCCGTTACCGCAGCACGTGATGCTGCCGCTGCCGGCGACGAAGATCAGCGCCGGTCGCCAGCACGCGTGCGCGGTGCTGATGGACGGCTCGATCGAATGTTGGGGCTACAACGGCGACGAGGAGCTCGGCGATGGCACCGATAACGGCACGTCGACGCCGGTCGTCGTCGTCGCCGGCATGGGCTCGGGCTCCGGCTCGGGCTCGGCGACCGACATCTTGCCGCCGGCGACCGACATCACGTGCGGCTACGATCAAAGCTGCGCGTTGCTCGCCGACGGCACGGTCGCGTGTTGGGGCGCGAACTATTCCGGCGAGGTCGGCGACAACTTCGCCGAGAACACCATGCCGACGCCGCAAGTCGTCGCCGGGCTCGCGAACGTGCAGGCGGTCTACGCGCAGGGCGGCACCAACTGCGCACTGCTCGCCGATCACAGCGTGTGGTGCTGGGGCTACAACGGCGAAGGCGAGGCCGGCGTCGGCAGTACCGACAACCAAGGCGTGCCGGTGAAGGCGCTCGACAACGTCACGCAGCTCAGCGTCGGCGATAGCGAAGCGTGCGCGATCGAGCAAGACGGCTCGCTGTGGTGCTGGGGCGATAACAGCGTCGGCGAGATCGGCGACGGCACGTACGACCAGCGCGATGCACCGGTCAAGCTCGACCTCACCGGCGTGACGAACGTCGCCGCGAGCGACACGCACGTCTGCGCGTTATCGAGTGCCGGCTATCAATGTTGGGGCTTCGATCAGTGGGGCCAGCTCGGCGACGGCGTCGTCGATTACTTGACGGTGCGCGGAGTAAACCTGCCGTGTCCGTGAAGCTGTTCGCGCTCGCGGTGATCGTCTCGGCGTGCTCGCTGAGCGTCGACTACACCGGCACGCTGTTCCAGTGCGGCACCGACGGGCCGTGCCCGAGCGACTACTCGTGCGTCGGCGGCTATTGCTTGCCCGACACGGCGATGGGCACGACGTGCGCGATGTCGGTCGGGCTCGGCGCCGAGCACAGCTGCGCGGTGCGCGACGACGGCACCGTGTGGTGCTGGGGCGCGAACGATTCGGGCCAGGTCGGCGACGGCACCGCCGACGACGCGCTCGTGCCCACGCAGGTGATGACGGTGACCGGCGCGACGGTCGTCGTCGGCGGTGGCTCGCATACGTGCGCGATCGGCAGCGCCGGCGTGCAGTGCTGGGGCAAGAACGGCAACGGCCAGCTCGGCGACGGCACGATGACCGACGCGCGCATGCCGGTGACCGCGATGATCACCGGCGCGACCGCGCTCGCGGCGGGCGATTCGTTCACATGCGCGATCGTCGGCGGC
>DASXEF010000344.1:0-4561 GCA_036490255.1 Kofleriaceae bacterium | reverse complement strand
TGAGCCCGGTCTGGCCGCCGAGCGTCGGCAGCACCGCGGAGACTTTCTCGCGCGCCAAGACTTTGTCGAGGACTTCGACGGTCAGCGGCTCGACGTACGTCGCGTCGGCGAGCTCCGGATCGGTCATGATCGTCGCCGGGTTGGAGTTCACCAACACGACGCGCAGGCCCTCTTCGCGGATCGCCTTGCAGGCTTGCGTGCCCGAATAGTCGAACTCGCACGCCTGTCCGATGACGATCGGCCCCGAGCCGATGATCAGAATCGACTCGAGATCGCTCCGACGAGGCATCGGGACATGCGTTTACCACATGTGGTGCGTGTCAGGCTGCCCACTTCGGGCCGAGCGCGCGCCGATCGGTCACTTCTTGGTTTTTTTGACGACGCCGGCCTCGACCTTGAAGTCTGCCGCGAGCGGTCCGCTCAGCATGTTCGCGACCTGCGACGCGCGCTCGCCGAGCGGCGCCTTCGTGCGCTCGAGCGCCTCGACGATCGTGCGGCGGATGCGACCGGATTCTTCTTCGGGCCGGATCAGCGCGTCGATGAGCGGATTGACGATCCGCGTGGGATCGTGAATCGCGAGGCCTTCGATCGCGCCGAACCGGGAGTTCTCGTCGAAATCGCCGAGGTACGGCACGAGGCGCGGGATCACGTCGTCGTCGCTCATGTCCTTGTGCTCGCCGAACCACTTGATGAGGTCGATGCGGCGATCCGGCATGCGGACGTAGCCGGGCGGCTCGGTCGCGAGCAGCTCGTCGACGACCGCGAGCTGCTTGTCGTGATCGGCGATCTTGTCGAGCACGCGCAGCGCGTACGACAGCTGCTCGGCGGACTTCATGTAACGCACGAGTGGGGCGAGGGCGGCCGCGCCCTTCTCGATCAGCACGTCGACGACCCACGCCTTTTCTTGCTCGTCCTCGACGCCCTTGAGCGAGGTCACGCTCCAGCGTTTGCACAGCCCGAACAAGGAGTCGTCGGTGCTTTCTTCACGCAGCTTTTCCAACGCGCCCCACCGATCGGGCTGCTGGGCGAGCTTGTTCGTCGCCTTCTCGATCGTGCGCTGGAGCGCGCGCTCTTTGGAGAACAGACCGAAAACCATAAATTTCATCGCAAACTACCGTTCCAGATGCGCAACGGCAAGTTGGCCACAATGGATCTCGCTGCCGTATGCTAGGGCCGATGCGGAACCACGGTCTCGTCCTTGCCGTGTTGGCGGCCTGTGCGAGCAGCAAGCCTCACTCGACGAGCGGCAACTTCGAAGACTGCTACTACGACTGCAAGCCCGGTCAAAAGACGGCAAGCGGCTCGGCCGCAACGGCGACGCCGCCGGCGACGCCGCCGCCGGGCGGCAAGCTCACGCCGGCCGGCGAGAAAGCCGCCAGCCTGCGCGAAGCCGCCGACTTGCTCGACAAGGCGCAGACCGCGCTCGGCAACGGCAACAAGAACCTCGCCGATCAATTGTTCTCGACCGCCGAGCTGCTCGTCGGCCAGGACATGCTGGCCTCGCTCGAGGCGACGTTTCACGCCGGTGCGCCGCCGCTCGTCGCCGGGCCGACGGAAAAGATCGATCCGAATACGCCGCCGCAGCCGAAAGTCGTCGGCTCGTCCGAGCAAGAAGACGCCGAGGCGAAAGTGCCGCCGCCGCGCGTCGAAGGCAGCTTGACCGGCGTCGTGCAGATCGACGGCAAGCCGCTGTCGGGCGCGTATGGCCTCGTCACGCTCGAGCCGGCGAGCGGCAAGTGGGCACCGCGCACGCCGAAGCGACGCTCCGTCGAGCAGCGCAACCGCGAGTTCTTGCCGCACGTGCTCGCGGTGCCGGTCGGCTCGACGGTCGCGTTCCCGAACTACGACAACGTGTTCCACAACGTGTTCTCGACGTCGCCGCTCGCTCCGTTCGATCTCGGCATCTACAAGGTCGGCGAAGCGCGCGAGTACACGTTCAACAAAGAAGGCATCATCCGGCTCGGCTGCAACCTGCACGCGGGCATGTCGGCGTACATCGTCGTGGTCAACGCGCCGGCGTACGTGGTCACCGACGACAGCGGTCACTTCGCGTTCAAGCACCTCGCGCCCGGCAAGTACAAGCTGCACGCGTGGAGCGAGCGCAGCCAGACGCCGATCACGCAGGACGTGACGGTGAAGCAGGGCAGCAACGCGATCAGCGTCGGCGTCGCGGCCGATGCGCCGGCCGGCGCGCAACCCGACAAGTTCGGAGGCAAACGTGGCTAACCGCGCGCTCGCGATCGCGGGCGTCGCGTTGATCGCCGTCGGCGGCGCGCTCGCCGGCTACGGCGCGACGCGGCCCGCACCCGCGAGCACGCCGGCGGCCAACGGCGGCGCCAATGCCGCGATGGCGAGCGCGGTCGCCGGGCTCGACGGCAGCATCAAAGCCGCGCGGGCTTCGGTGCAATCGGCCGCGCGTCAGCTCAGCGGCACGCAGTCGGTGCGCGCCGCGTTGTCTGCCGACAAAGCGACCGCCGAAGACAACTACAAGTCCGGCGCACTCAAGTTCCCGCTCGAGGACGGCGAGGTCATCGAATTCGGCGTCACGCTGAAAGGCCACCCGCCGATCGCGTTCGTCGTCGAGCCGCCGAACGCGATGCACTCGTCGTATGCGGGCAAGCCGGGCAGCTACGTCGAGCTGATGGGGAACCACGTGCTCGTCACCGAGGTCGCCGAGGTCGTGCCGCTCGATCACGCGAACGAGCAGACCGGCTACGTCATGATCAGCAAGCCGTTCGAGCTCGGGCCCGCGATCGCGCCGCTGCTCCAGGCGCACGTCAACGGCGAGCTCGACGTCGGCAGCGCGACGTACGCGATCGGTGCCGGCGCCAGCGGCACGACGACCGCGATGCCACTCGCCTCGGCGCCCGGCGTGCAGCTCGTCGTCGCGGGTGGTGGTGCGGCCGTCGCGACCGCGTCACGATCGAGCGGTAAACCGCTCGTCGCCGGCGGTGGTGGCGTCGCCGGGCTCGGCCTCGTGTTGCTCGTGGTCGGTCTGGTCACCGGCAAGCGCAACGTCGCGCTCGCGCCGCAAACACCGGCGAAGACCGGGCTCACGCCCGCGCAATTCGGCAACCTCGAGACGCAGCTCGGCAGCGCGACGACCGCGATGACGCCGGCGCCGGTCGGCATCGATTCGGGCACGTCGGGGTCGACCGCGAACCTCGGCGCCGGCGCGACGATCGGCCGCTGGGAGATCATCAAGCGAATCGGCTCGGGCGGCATGGCCGACGTCTACTTGGCGCGTGCACGCGGCGAGGCCGGCTTCGAAAAGCTGGTCGCGGTCAAGGTCATGCATCCCCACCTCGCGCGCAACGAGCGCGCGGTCGAGCACTTTCTCGACGAGGCGCGGCTCGCGGCACAGATCAGCCATCCCAACGTCGTGCAGATCTTGGATCTCGGCAAGATCGGCAACGACTACGTCATCGTCATGGAATACGTCGACGGCATCGATCTCGAGCGCGTGCTCGCCGCCGCACGCGCGGCGCAGCGCCCGGTGCCGCTCGACGTCGGGCTCGGCATCCTCGCGCGGATCTGCGACGGGCTCGATGCCGCGCATCGCGCGAACAGCTCCGACGGTCAGCCGATGCACCTCGTCCATCGCGACGTCAAATCCGCCAACGTCCTCGTGTCGCGGCAAGGCACCGTCAAAGTCGTCGACTTCGGCATCGCGAAGGCCGCGAGCCAGTCGCACATGACCGTCGCGGGGGAGACCAAGGGCACGCCGTCGATGATGGCGCCGGAGCAACGCGTCGGCGAGCAGGTCGACGTTCGCGCCGATGTCTATTCGGTCGCCGCCGTCGCGTACGAGATTCTCACCGGTCACAACGTCAACCTCGACGTCGCGGCGCTCGCCCACCTCGGCATCGAGAAGTGGCCGCACTTGCCGCTGCCGAGCACGCAGCGCGCGCAGCTGCCGATCGAGCTCGACTCGATCATCATCGGCGCGCTCGCGTTCGAGCGCGAACGTCGCCCGCCGAGCTGCGCCGCGCTCGGCGCGTCGTTCGAGGGTGTTGCCAAGCGGTACAATATGGCTGCGAGTGACAAGGATATTGCTCGCTGGGTCAGCGGCGAGATGGATCGGATCGCGGCGTAGCTAGCACGCGCGAGACATCGGCGAATTCAAACCGCTGCCGCCTCCGCTAGCCGCTTCCGCTTCCGCCTCCGCGTCCGCCGCCGCCTCCGCGTCCGCCGCCGCCGCCGCTGCCGCGCGGCCGCTCGCGATCGGCCCATGCTTCGCCTCGCGCGATGTCGGCGAATTCAAACCGCTGCCGTTGTGCCGCCGCCGCTCGCGATCGGCCCACGCTTCGCGTCGCGCGACGTCGGCGAATTCAAACCGGTGCCGTTTGTGCCGCGCGTCCGCCGCCGCTCGCGATCGGCCCGCCATGCTGGTTGTCGACGCGTCGCGCGACGTCGGCGAATTCAAACCGCTGCCGTCGTGCCGCCGCTGCTGCCGCCGCCGCTACCGCGACCGCGACCGCCGACCGCTGCCGCATGCCGCTCGCGATCGGCCCATGCTTCGCGTCGCGCGACGTCGGCGAATTCAAACCGGTGCCGCTTG
>DASXEF010000323.1:0-3208 GCA_036490255.1 Kofleriaceae bacterium | reverse complement strand
GACGTCGTGATCACCGACTTGCGCTCGACCGACTCGACGCTCGTGCTGCCGGCGGCGATGCGCGGCCACGTCACGATCGTCGACAAGACCGGCCGCGTCGCGCTCGAGCTGATCAAACAGCCCGGCGAGCCGCTCAGCCTCGCGCTGCCGAACGACACGTATTCGATGTTCGTCGATAGCAACGGCAAAGCGTTCGCCGGCACGATCACGCTCGATCACGGCGGCCAGTTGATGTTCGATCAAGACGCGCTGCATCCGGCGACGCCCGAAGAGACCGTCGCGCGTGGCGTCGAGAAAGATGGCGACGACGATGACGACGACGACAATCAACGCTCGCCGTGGTACCGCGAGGTCGCGGGTGGCTTCGGCGGCGGCATGCGCTTCGAGCGGCCGACCTCCGAAGTGATGGGCACGACGCCCGGCTTCGACTCGCTGCTCACGATCGGCGGCACGAAGCGCACGATCCACGGCTCGCCCGTCGTCGGCGTCGCCGAAACCGCGGATCTCTCGTTCGGCATGACGCTCGGCGGCAAGACCGAGTTCGCCTACGACTCGAGCATCGGGTTCGGCCCCGGCGTCTTCGTCGGAGATACCCTGCAGCTCGGCGCGACCGTCGGCTTCGGCCTGTCGCAGATCACCGGCGGCATCTTGCCGTTCGGCTTCAAAGTGCCGACCGAAGTGTTCGCGATGCTCGAGCTGTCGCCGAACGTGCGGCCCGTCGCGTACTTCCGCCAGAGCTACATCCTCGACTCGGACTCGCGCCAGAACGGCTCGAAGATGGCGATCTTGGGCGCCGACGAAGCCGAAGCCGGCGCGGGCCTCAAGTTCACCGGCAAGCTCGACGGCTTCATCTACGCCAGCGTGCGCGAGATGGAAAACATCCGGTACTGGGGCATCGGCCTAGGCGCCATCTTATGACTGCGCATCGGCTTCGGCGCTGCTGCGCGCCGGGCGTTCGCCCGACTTGCTAAGCTCGGTGCGTGACCGGACCGCTTCACGGCATTCGCATCATCGAAATGGGCGGCATCGGGCCCGCCCCACTCGCGGCGATGATCTTCGCCGACCTCGGCGCCGACGTGATCCGCGTCGATCGCAAAGGCGTCGAGAGCCTCGCGTCGGCGGCGTCGAAAGGCGGTGCGCCGCTGTATCACCGCGGTCGCCCGTCGATCGCGCTGCACCTCAAGATCCCCGCCGCGGTCGACACGCTGCTCGGGCTCGTCGAAAAAGCCGATGCGTTGATCGAAGGGTTTCGCCCCGGCGTGATGGAACGGCTCGGCGTCGGCCCCGACGTCGCGCTCGCGCGCAACCCGCGCCTCGTCTACGGCCGCATGACCGGCTGGGGCCAGACCGGTCCGCTCGCACAGGTCGCCGGCCACGACATCAACTACATCGCGCTCACCGGCGCGCTCGGCGCGATCGGCGGTGAGCGTCCGGCGATCCCGCTCAACCTCGTCGGCGATTTCGGCGGCGGCTCGATGTTCCTCGCGGTCGGCGTGCTCGCCGCATTGCTCGAAGCAAAGGCGTCGGGCAAGGGCCAGGTCGTCGACGCCGCGATGACCGACGGCGCCGCGCTGCTGATGACGATGTTTTACGGCATGCACGCCGACGGCATGTGGCGCGATCAGCGCGGCGCGAACATGCTCGACGGCGGCGCGTACTTCTACAACACGTACGAGACCGCCGACGCGAAGTGGATCTCGATCGGCTCGATCGAGCCCGCGTTTTACGCCGAGCTGCGCGCGAAAGCCGGGCTCGCCGACAAGGCGTTCGACGCGCAGTGGGATCCGAGCGCGTGGCCCAAGCTCGAGCGCGAGCTCGCGGCGATCTTCAAGTCGAAGACGCGCGACGAGTGGTGCGCGCTGCTCGAAGGCAGCGACGCGTGCTTCGCGCCGGTGTTATCGATCGCCGAGGCACCGAAACATCCGCACAACGCGGCCCGCGGCACGTTCGTCGAGCACGCCGGTCGCGTGCAGCCGGCGCCGGCGCCGCGATTCTCGCGCACGCCCGGCTCGATCCAGCGCGCGCCGTCGAAGCAAGGCGCGGATACCGAGTCGGCGCTGCGCGCGTGGGGCGTCGGCGACGACCAGCTCGCGAAGCTGAAGGAGCTCGGCGGGATCTAGCGCTCTCGCCGATCGAACAGCTTGCCGAGATCCGGCGCTTCCGATCCTGGAAAGTCCGTCGACACCGCACGCGTCTTCGCGCGCTCGAGCTCGGCGAGGTTCGACTCGTAACCGAGCTTCAAGTAGGTGTACGCGTCGGTGCCGAGCGGCTGCCGCAGCGGCGGATCGGCCATCGTCGCGAGCTCGACGATCGCCTGCGCCGCGCGATCGGGATCGCCGGGCTCGCCGCCGGCACGCTTCGAAACAGCCTCGCGAAACGCGCGCACGCCGGCATAGTCGTCGATCGGTTGCGCCCACGCCATCGACGCGCCGGCCCAGTCGGTGCGAAAGCCGCCGGGCTCGACGATCGTGACCTTGATGCCGAGCGGCCTGAGCTCGTGCCACAGCACCTCGGAGAGCCCTTCGACCGCGAACTTCGAGGCTTGATACGCGCTCAAGCCCGGCGCGCCGATGCGGCCGCCGATCGACGAGATCTGGATGAAGTGACCGCGCTTCTGCCGGCGCAGGACCGGCAACGCGGCGCGCGTCACGTTGACGACGCCCGTGAAGTTGATCGCGACCTGCGCCGCGAATTCTTCCGGCGTCATCTCCTCGAACGCGCCGAAGAAGCCTTGGCCGGCGTTGTTGACGACGACGTCGATCCGGCCGACGCGCTCGACCGCCGCATCGATCGCGCGCTTCGCGGCGGCTGCATCGGTTACATCGAGCGCGAGCGGGATGATGCGATCGTCGTGCGATTCGACCGGGGTGCGCGCGGTCGCGATCACGCGATGGCCGGCGGCGGCTGCCGCACGCACGAGGCTCTTGCCGAGGCCGCGCGAGCTGCCGGTGATGAACCAATTCAATTCGGGCATGCGCCACACGATGGTGCGTATGGTATCTATTGGCAAGAAGGCACCCATCAGGGAGATACGCACCAAATGGTAACCAAGCCGCGTTTGTTGTCGTGCGACGACCTCAGCGAGGAGCAAGATGCGCTCGCGCGGCAGGTGCTGGCGCGGTCGTTGAGCTCGTGGGGCATGTGGTCGCTGCACGTCCTCTTCGCGGCCGCGAAGCCGATGCGGTTCTCGCGGATCCGCGAGGCCGTC
>DASXEF010000308.1:0-14186 GCA_036490255.1 Kofleriaceae bacterium | reverse complement strand
CGACCTCGCCGCCGGCAAGCTCGTGTGGCGGCAGCCCGCAGATATCGACTCGCGGATCGCGGTCGGCGGCTCGTTCGTCGTCGCGCTCGAGGGCAAGCAGCTGGTCGGGCGCGATCAGCTGACGGGCGCCGAGACGTGGCACGTCGATCTGCCGGGCGACTTCGTCGGGCTCGCGACCGATCGCGATCGCGCGTATCTGGTGTGGAGCGAGCGCGGCAACGGCGCGATCGCGGCGTACGACGGCGCGAGCGGCAAGGAGCTGTGGCACGCGCATGCGGACGGCGTGCTCGGTGCGCCGGCCGCGCAAGCCGGCCTCGTCTACGTACCGTACGCGTCGCAGTGGCTGTCGATCATCGACGGTGCCGAGGGCAAGCAGCTCGCGCGCGTGCGCGGCATCGACGAGCAAATCTCGATGTTGCGCGCGACCAGCACCGAGGCGTACTTCGGCTCGAAGCAGGGTGTGTTCGTGCTCGACGCGACCGCGGCCGCCGGCACGCGCAAGGACGGCACGTATGCGACCGTGACCGTGCCCGCACAGCTCGAGCACACACAGTACGGCGCCGATGCCTACGACGCCGTGCAGAGCGGTTATTCGGCGAACGATCGCGCGCGCATCTTGTGGAGCGGCGCGCTCGCCGGTGCGCCGTATGCGGTCGCGTACTTTCGCTTCGTGTTCGGCTTCGATCCACACGGCACGCTGATCTGGGCGTACTCGCATCCGCGCACCGAGCTCGTGGCGAGCGCGGATACCGGCGCGGCGATCGTTGCGATCTCGCAGGCCGGCGACGTCGTCGCGCTCGATCCGAAGACCGGCGCGGTGCGGCTCGATCGCGCGATCGGCACGTCGGAGCCGGTGCTCGGCGCCAGCTTCGACGCCGACGGCTGGACACCGCCGGATGCGGGACAAAAGGTCGAGACCGTCGAGGCGCTGGTCTCGATCGCGCGCGATCACGACGAGCGCTTCGATCGCGTCAAGCAGCTCGCGGTGCAGGCGCTCGCGAAGCTGCCGGGCGGCGAGGTCACGCGCCAATTGCTCGACGTGCTCGCCGATCCACGCGCGCCCGACAAGCTCAAAGACGACGTCGTCGAGTTGCTGGTCGCGCGCAAAGATCCGACGAGCCTCGCGGTGCTCGCCGCGCAGCTCGCGACGCACGACGACTATCTGGCGAAGACGTCCGCGATCGCGCTCGGCCCGGTCGCGCGCGCGATCGCCGGGCTCGGCGGCGCGAAGTTGGATCCCGCAGCCGTCACCGAGGCTCTGACCGCGCTCGAGAGCCACCTGGATGCGCCGACGACGCAGATTCCGGATCTCGTGCCCGTGATCGACGCGATGGCCGCGATCGGCGGCGGTGCCGAGCGCGCGGAGCTGTCCGCGCACTTGTTGCTCTATCACGCGGAAGACACGCTCGGCGGCGACCCGGCGTGGGGCCGCGCGATCGTCGGCGCGCTCGAGAATCACGGCGGGCCGGCCGAGCGCGAGCTCTTGCGCGCCGTCGCGGCCGATCCGCGGACGCGGCCGGGCCTCGTCGCGATCGTGCGCGAAGCTCTCACCGCGGACTAACGTTGACAGGATCGCGTGTGGCCGTCACGCTCGGGTGGCGTGGAGCGTCGCTTCAAGATCGTGATCTGCCGCGGGCCCGAGTGCGGCGATCGTCGCGCGTCGAGCGAGCTCCACGAGGTCTTCCGATCGGCGCTCGAGTCGCATCACGCGCGCGAACGTACCGAGCTCGTGTGGCAGAGTTGCTTCGGCCGCTGCACGCAGGGGCCAAACGTGCTCGTCCGCGAGGTGACGAACGAGGCAACACCCGCGATCGGCACTGGGTTTGCGACCGCACCGGGTCCGCGCGGTGCGACAGCTCTGTATAATCGGATGGAGCGGTCGAAAGTGGAACGTGTCGTTGTAGAGCACGTGATCGGCGGTCAGATCGTCCGGGAGTTCATCGAGCGCCCCGGGATTCTTCACTCGCAACCCGTAGTAGGATCACGGCAGAAGGATAGTTGAGTAGCAATGCGTACTTCGATCTGTGTCGTCATCGCGTCTGCTCTCGCCATGTCGGGCTGTAAGGGCGAGACCGTCACCAAAGACAATCCGCAGACCGCGGCCGACCTCGACGCGTGCCGGAAGAACCTCGACGAAAAGGACAAGCTGATCAAAGCCGAAGAGGCCGAGAACGCGAGCTTGATGCGCGGCGGTGGCGGCGGTAGCAGTGCGGAGATCCTCGTCACGTTCCAGAACAACATCTTGACCGTGAAGCCGGCCGCCGACGGCGAGCCGCAGCACCCGATTCCCGACGCGCAGACCGCCGCGGCCTCGCAGCAGTTCCTGGATCTCGTCGCGAAGTCGCGCGGCGGAATCCAGAAGTGCTACCAGCTCGCGCTCAAGAAGCGCGCGGATCTCCAGGCGCGCACGGTCACGCTCAATATCTCGGCGACGTTCGCGCAGTCCGGCGCGTATCACGACTCGTCGTTCGCGCCCTCGCTCGGCGACGTCTTCGACTCGTGCATGAAGACGCTCGCCAGCAAGTGGATGCTGCCCGCTAACTCGCCCGCGATGACGTTCCGAGCGCCGGTGTCGTTGACGCCGTCGTGAACGCGCGAGAGCTCGGTGCGCTCGAGAAACGCCTCGAGAAAGAGCCGGGCAATCTGCCGCTACGGATCACGCTCGCCGCTGCGCTGCGCGATGCCGGTCGCTCTGCGGAAGCCGTCGAGCTCTATCGCTCGGTCGCGCTCGCGTATCGCGCGCAGAGCCGCAACCAGCAGGCGATTGCGGTGTGCCGCAGCATCCTCGAGCTCGCGCCCGACGATCCGGCGTGTCGGATGTTGCTGGTCGAGCTCACCGATCCGACGACGCCCCCCGCGGTGCCCGGCGTGCTCGCGAATCCGAAAGCCGATCCGCCGTCGGGACCGCGCGAGATCTGGAACGACACGATCCCGAAGCCGCTGCCCAAGCCGCGTCCGCCAGTGGTTGCGAACCCCCGCGACACGCGCGACTCGACGACGCCGTTGCCCAGACCGCTGCCGTATCACATCGCCGATCCGACCTCGTCGGCGAACAAGATCCCGCGCATCGAGCTCGATCTGCCCGTCGTCGAAGGCGCCGACACGCGGCCCGGCGACGAACCGCGGAGCCCCGATACGAGCGGGCTCGCCGGTGCGGCGCGGCGGATCTCCGGCCTCATCGCGGCATCGCTGCCGAGCCGGATCACGCCGCCCGACTTCGACGAGGCGCCGACGCCGCCGCCCGTGCCCGCGCCGCCGAAGCGCGACACGATGTTAGATGCGAAGGCGCCGAGCCGCGATACCGATGAGGACATGACCGCGCCGCGCGAGCTGATCGGCGACGAGCCGATCGCGAACGCGTTCTTCGCCGGGCTACCGGTGGCCACGCGCGACGCGGCGTTGCGTCGCTGCAGCGAGCGCACGGTCGATGCCGGCGACTTCGCGATTCGCATGGGCGCGCATTCGCATCCGTTGATCATGGTGATCGCCGGCCGGCTCGAGGTTCGCCGCGGTGCTCAAGTGCTCGACGTGATCGAGCCGGGCGGCTTCACCGGCGAGGGCTCGTTGCTCGCGCGCGCACCGGCGCTGTACGCGGTCGTCGCCCCGATCGATAGCGTCGTGCTCGCACTCGCGGCGCCCGCGGTGTTCGAGCTGGCGAGCGCACATCCGTCGCTATGGGCCGCGCTGAAAGAATCCGCCGAGCGACGCGCTCGGCTCTACGCGCAGCTCATCCGCGCTTCGCCTTGAGGATGCGCTCGAGCGCGTTGCCGGCGGCGCGGCCGGCGAGCGCGAGCTGATCGTCGAACGTGTGGCGCAGGCGATGCTCGCCGAACAGCACGCCGACGACGCGGTCGCGCACCGCGATCGGCACCAGCAGGATCTCGGCCGGGCAGGCGCCGAGCACCGATTGCAAGAACGTGCGGCTCGCCGCGTCGTGCATCGGGCCGCGATAGGGCAGCCGCGTATCGACCACATCGCCGAGCGTCGACGATCGCGCCGACGGCCCCGACATCCGCAGGGTCGCCGCGGGCATCACCGCGAGCCGCGGCACGATCGCGAACAGCGACAGCTCGCCCGCACGCACCGCGAAGAATCCCGCGCGGCGATGGCTCTCGGCCAGGTGCGTGATCATCGCGACCACGACGTCGTCGCGATCGGTCGTGCGATCGAGCGACTGGATCAGCTGGAGCACGCGCATCGTCGCTTGCTCCAGCATCCGCGCGACGCCGGCTTCGGTTTGCGTGTGCGGCCGGCCGTGCTCGGGCGGCGACGGCGGCGACACGATCAGCGGCTGATGCTCGAGATCGGGCAACGGGATCATCCCGATGTTCGGCTCGTCGTTGCCGGGAATCGCGCCCAGCAGCGGCGGCGGAATCGTCGTGCCCGGCGGTCCCCAGCCGTCGTCGACGTCGTCGTGCTCGAGGTGCGCCGGCACGACCTCGGCCGTACGATCCGGAATCGCCTCGTCGAGCTCGATCGCGCTCATCACCATCGTCGGGTGCGCGACGCGGAGGTTGGGATCGAACCGGCGGCGCCGGCCGCGCGTTCCGACGCGAGCCTCCGGCGCATCGTCGTCGTCATCGTCGTCGCTGTCGAGCCGCGGGATCACGCCCGACAACCGGATCTGGCCGCTCGCGGCCGGCGAGAGCCGCGGCGACGGTGGTCCCACGACCGGACCGGTGTCGTCGTCTTCGGGCATCGGGCTCGGCGGCGCGGCGAGATGCTCGTCGGAGCTGATCTCGTCGCCCGGCGGTGCCGCGCGGAGCTCGAGTCGCGTCGCATCATCGAGCTCGCCGCCGGTCGGCGCCGCCAGGTGCTCGCGCGTGACGTCGTCTTCGAGCATCGCCGGCATCTCTTCGACCGCGGTGTCGCGCGGCGCGCTGCGTTTTGCGCCTGGGACGCCGACGCCGACCGACGTGCGGCGCTCGCCGATCGCGCGCGGCGCCTTCATCACGACCGCGGCTTGCTCGACGCGCGCCTGCTCGGCGGCGCGACGGCGATCGAGCAAGATCGGCGCGGACGGCTCGTCCTCGATCGGCTTCGGCGCGTCGCGGATCATCGCGGGCGATTCGTCGTCGGCGTCACCGTCGTCGGCCGGATCGGGCGGCCGCAGATCGCGGATCACGATCTCGCCCGAGGTTTCGCGCAGCGGCGAGGTCGGGCTCTCGGGCACCGGGCCCGGCACGCCCTCGCGCTCGAACGAATCGTCGATCACGATGCTCGGCCCGTCGACGATCGCGTGTTGCGGCTGGCTGCGATCGATCATCGCGACCTCGCCGGCGCGCGCGGCGAGCTCCGGCGGATCGGGCTCGGCCGGCATGCGGCGGCGCGGTGCGATCGCGCGCGACGGTGCGGTGTCGTCGCCGACCTCGACACCGCGCGGCGGCGTGTCGGCCTCCATGATGATCACCGGACCCGAGTCTTCGGTCGGAAACGGCGGCTTGATCGACGGCGCGCGGCGGTGCATGCGGATCTCGCCCGACACGCTGCGCGCGCGATCGCTGGTCTCGTTCGGCGCCGGCTCGGGCGCCGCGTCGCGCTCGAGCGCGTCGTCGAGCGCGATCTCGCCGCTCGCGTGCTCGCCGGGCACGAGCCCTTTGTGCCGCATCGCCTCGACCTCGCCCGTGATGCCGCGGACGCGCGGCGGCCGCTCGTTCGGCGTCGGCGTGACGTCTTCGGCCGGCGGTGCCGTCGGCTGCATGAGCCGCGAGCCGAGGTCGGTGACGTGTCCGTAGTAATGCGCGAGGCACCACGCGATCTGCATCTGCGTCGCGACCGCGCGCACGATGTAGCTGCCGGTGTAGACGCCGATCTGATCGACGGCGTGGCGGTCGGACGGATCGCTCATCGCGATCGTGAGGTTGTTTTCGGGATCGAGCGAGACCGGGATCGCCCGCAGCTCGATCGCCATGTCGCTCGGGATCAGCGCGACGATCTTCGCCGCCAGCCGCGCGAGCACGTTCGGGTGAACCTGCGGGACGAGCAGGCGCTGCTTGTAGAACGCGGTCAGATCTTCATCGGTGACCTGGCTGGCCAGGACGAGCTGCTCGCCGACCGTGCCGCCGTCCGTGGCGACTTTCGAACGCGCTTCGTCGAGAGCACTGGAGGACACCAGCCCCGATCGAACTAGCAGGGCCCCCGCGTCGTCGGCCACGGATCTATGGGATCATATGTGGGGACCTAGCCGTCCATGTCAACGCGGGCACGGATCTACCTCGACTACAACGCAACGGCGCCGCTCGGCGAAGCCGCCCGGCTCGCGATCGTCTCGGCGCTCGGCACGGGTAACCCATCGTCCGTCCATGCCGAAGGCCGCGCGGCCCGCGACCGGGTCGAGCGCGCGCGTGCCGCCGTCGCGACGCTGGCGGCCCGCCCGAAAGAACAGATCGTTTTCACCAGCGGCGGGACCGAGGCCAACGCGCTCGGGGTCCTGGCGCTCGCGGCGGCCGTCGAGGATCGGCCGAACGTCGTGGCGACCAGCCCGATCGAGCATCCGTCGCTTGCCGGCGCCGTTCGCGAGCTGGTGCGACACCGAGGCTGGAAATTACTGATCCTGCCGGTCACGCCGGAGGGCCAGATCGGACCGGGATCGGCGGATGCCGAGGTCGGGATCGTCGCGGTCGGCGCGGTCAACCACGAGCTCGGCACGATCCTGGACCCGGGAGTGCTCGCCTGGGCGCGCGATCGCGGCGCGGCGATCCACGTCGACGCGGTGCAGGCCGCCGGCAAGCTCGATCTGAGTCAGATCGACGCCGACGCGATGGCGATCTCTGCGCACAAGATCGGCGGCCCACAAGGCGTCGGCGCGCTCGCGATCGCACGCGACGCGGGCTTGCCCGTGATCGCCGGCGGTCATCAAGAGCGCGGTCGTCGCGCCGGGACCGAGAACGCGCTCGGCATCGTCGGGTTCGGCGCAGCCGCGGCCGCCGTCGACCTCGCCGGATGGCCGGCGGTGGCCGAGCTGGGCGCGCGGCTCGAAGCCGGCTTGATCGCGCTCGGCGCACGCATCCACGGCCGGGACACGCGGCGCACCGGCGGCACGATCAACGCGGCATTTCCCGGCGCGCTCGGCGACGCGATCGTGATCGCGCTCGATCTCGCGGGTGTCGCCGCGTCGACGGGCGCGGCCTGTACGAGCGGCAGCATCGAGCCGTCGCCGGTGTTGCTCGCACTCGGCCAACCGCCGGATCAGGCGCGCGAGGCGGTCCGGTTTTCGCTCGGCCCCGGAACGACGCGGGGCGAGATCGATAGCGTGCTCGAGCTGTTGCCAACGCTCGTCGCGCGCGCACGGCAACATCGCTGAATCATACGGGTTGACGATTCTCCATGGTGCGAGGTAAGCCCTTCGCATGCGCGACGTCGTCATCGTCGGTGCTGCGCGCACCGCCATCGGAAGTTTCTTGGGAGCGTTGTCTTCGTTGCCGGCGCCGAAATTAGGCGCGGTCGCGATCAAGAGCGCCGTCGAACGTGCCGGCATCAAGCCCGGCGACGTCCAGCTCGTCCACATGGGCGAGGTGCTGCAAGCCGGCGTCGGCCAGGCGCCGGCGCGCCAAGCCGCGTTGTTCGCCGGGCTGCCGAACAGCGTGCCGTGCGTGACCGTCAACAAGGTCTGCGGCTCGGGGCTCGAGGCCGTGCTCGGCGTCGCGCGCGCGATCGCGGCCGGCGAGATCGAGATCGGCGTCGCCGGTGGCCAGGAGTCGATGTCGAACGCGCCGCACGTCGTGCGCGGCCTGCGCAACGGCGTGAAGATGGGCGCGCTCGATACCAGCGATTCGATGGTCAGCGACGGCCTGTGGGATCCGTACTCGAACCAGCACATGGGCAACTGCGCCGAGCTGTGCGCGAAAGAAAAGGGCATCTCGCGCGGCGCGCAGGACGAATTCGCGGCCGAGAGCTACAAGCGCGCGCTCGCCGCCGTCGCCAGCGGCGCGTTCAAGCCGGAGATCGCGGCGGTCGAAGTCGCGGGCAAAAAAGGCAATGTGTCTGTAGTCGACGACGAAGAGCCCGGTCGCGGCGCGATCGAAAAGCTGCCGTCGCTGCGCGCGTCGTTTCAAAAAGACGGCACGGTGACGGCCGGCAACGCGTCGTCGCTCAACGACGGCGCCGCGGCGCTCGTGCTGATGTCGGCCGACGAAGCGAAGAAGCGCGGGATCAAGCCGCTCGCGAAGCTCGTCAGCTGGGGCTATCACGCGCAAGCGCCCGAGTGGTTCACGACCGCGCCCGCGCCGGCGATCCAGAACGCACTCGCGAAAGCGAAGTGGGACGCGAAGTCCGTCGACCTGTGGGAGATCAACGAAGCGTTCGCGGTCGTCTCGATCACGAACAACCAGATGCTCGGCATCGATCCGAACAAGGTGAACATCCACGGCGGCGCGGTGGCGCTCGGTCACCCGATCGGCGCGTCGGGCGCACGCTTGCTCGTCACGCTGGTCTACGCGATGGCGGCGAAGAGCGCGAAGACGGGCGGCGTGTCGCTGTGCATCGGCGGCGGCGAAGGCATCGCGCTCCTCGTGGAGCGAGCGTAATGGGCGACGTCAAGAAGCTCGGCGTCGTCGGCGCCGGGCAGATGGGGCAGGGCATCGCGCAGGTCGCGGCGCAGGCCGGCGTCGACGTGATCATCGTCGACGCGGCGCCCGACTTCGCGCAGCAAGGCGTCGCGAAGATCAAGAAGCAGCTCGATCGGCTCGTCGAGCGCAGCAAGCTCGAAGCCGGCGCGCGCGATCAGACGATGGCGCGGTTGCGCCACGGCCAAGCGCTGCGCGACTTGCTCGAGTGCGACGTCGTGATCGAAGCCGCGCCCGAAAAAGAAGAGCTCAAGCTCGGCATCATGAAGACGCTCGGCGATTGCGTGAAAGACGAGGCCATCTTGGCGTCGAACACGTCGTCGATCTCGATCACGAAGCTCGCGGCGGCCTCGGGCCGGCCCGATCGCGTGATCGGCATGCACTTCATGAATCCGGTGCCGCTGATGAAGCTCGTCGAGATCGTCCGCGGCTTGCCGACGTCCGATGCGACGAACGCGACGGTCACCGAGCTCGCGCATCGCTTCGGCAAGACGACGATCGGCGCGCGCGACATTCCGGGCTTCATCGTCAACCGCATGTTGATCCCGCTCCTGAATGAAGCTTGCTACGGCCTCTACGAAGGCCTCGGCACCGCGAGTGACATCGACACCGGCGTGAAGCTCGGCCTCAACCATCCGATGGGCCCGCTCGAGCTCGCCGATCTGATCGGCCTCGACACGTGCTTGGCGATCGCCGAGGTGCTCCATCGCGAGCTCGGCGACGACAAGTACCGGCCGTGTCCGCTGCTCCGCCAGTACGTCGCCGCCGGCTGGCTCGGCAAGAAAGTGCTGCGCGGGTTCTACGAGTACGACCAGCAGGGCCAGAAAAAATCATGACGTTCCCGACTCTCCAGACTGTCGCGATCACGCAGGACGGGCCGCTCGGTATCGTGACGATCAATCGCGCCGCCGCGCTCAACGCGCTGTCGACGCAGGTGATGGCCGAGCTCGGCCTCGCCGCGGTCGCGCTCGAAGCCGAAGCGAGCGTGCGCGTGGTCGCGCTGACCGGCGCCGGCGACAAAGCGTTCGTCGCCGGTGCGGACATCAGCGAGATGCACGAGCTCACGCCGCTCGCGGCGCAGCGCTTCGTCGAGATCGGCACCACGTTTTGTGCCGCGATCGAGATGTCGAAGAAGCCGTGGATCGCGGCGGTCAACGGCGTCGCGTTCGGCGGCGGTTGCGAGCTCGCGCTCGCGTGCGATTTCATCTACTGCGCCGAAACCGCGAAGCTGGGCCAACCCGAAGTGAAGCTTGGCGTGATTCCCGGCCTCGGCGGCACGCAGCGTATGCTCCGCCGCGTCGGCGTCGCCAAGGCGAAAGAGCTGTGCATGACCGGCGATGCGATCACCGCCGCCGAAGCCCTGCGCATCGGCCTGGTCGACCTCGTCGTGCCGGCGGCCGAGCTGATGGCGACGGTCAAAGCCGTCGCGGCGCGGATCGCCGCGAACGGTCCGCTCGCCGTTGCAGAAGTCAAACGGCTCGTCCAGCTCGGCCAATCGGCGCCGCTCGAGGTCGGGCTCGCGTTCGAGCGGCAATCGTTCGCCGCACTGTTCGCGACGCACGATCAACGCGAAGGCATGGCCGCGTTCTTGGCGAAGCCACGCCGCGCCGCGGCGTTCGAGGGCAAATAATGCAGTTCCAGCCGAACGAAGATCAGCTCGCCGTCTTGACCACCGCGCGCGAGTTCGCGCAGCACGAAGTATTGCCGAAAGCGGCCGAGATCGATCGCGAGCATCGCCATCCCGTCGAGCTGGTCAAGCGCATGGCCGAGCTCGGCTTCCTGGGCATCGCCGTGCCCGAGCAATGGGGCGGCTCCGGGCTCGACAACGTGTCGTACGCCCTCGCGATGGAAGAGATCTCGCGCGCGTGCGCGTCGACCGGCGTGATCATGAGCGTCAACAACTCGCTCGTGTGCGATCCGATCATGCGGTTTGGCACCGACGCGCAGAAAGAGCAGTGGCTCAAGCCGCTCGCGTCGGGAAAGCTGCTCGGCTGCTTCGCGCTCAGCGAGCCCGAAGCCGGCTCCGATGCCGCCGCGCAACGCACGACCGCGGTGCGCGATGGCAACGAGTGGGTGATCCAAGGCACCAAGAACTGGATCACGAACGGCCCGGTCGCCGACGCGTGCGTGTTGTTCACGATGAACGACAAGGCACTCGGCCACAAAGGCATCACCGCGTTCATCCTGCCGATGAAGACCAAGGGCGTGCGCACCGGCACGCCCGACGACAAGCTCGGCATCCGCGGCAGCAAGTCGTCGCAGATCTACTTGGACGACGTGCGGCTCCCTGCCGACGCCGTGCTCGGCGAGGTCGGCGGTGGCTTTCGCGTCGCGATGTCGACGCTCGACGGCGGCCGCATCGGCATCGCCGCGCAGGCGGTCGGCATCGGCCGCGCCGCGTTCGAGGATTCGCTCGCGTACGCGCAGCAGCGCCGCACGATGGGCAAGCCGATCGCGCAGCACCAGGCGATCGCGTTCAAGCTCGCCGACATGGCGACCGAGCTCGACGCCGCGCGCTTGCTCGTGCATCGCGCCGCCTGGCTGAAAGATCACAAGCAGCCGTACGGCAAAGAAGCCGCGATGGCGAAGCTGTACGCGTCGGACGTCGCGAACCGCGCGGCGCGCGAGGCGATCCAGATCTTCGGCGGCAATGGCTACGTCACGGAGTTCCCGGTCGAACGGCACTTCCGCGACGCGAAGATCACCGAAATCTACGAGGGCACGAGCGAGATCCAACGGCTGGTGATCGCCGGCTATCTCTCGAAAGGCGGATGACATGGTGAAGCAGGCAATGATGGTGGCGCTCGTGTTCGCGTGCGCATGTGGCGGCAAACAACAAACGCAGCCCGACATGACGTCGACGCCGCCGGCGAGCGAGAATTCGCCGCCCGCACAGGACGAGAGCGCCAACATGGTCCCGCCCGAGAAGATGGATGAGGTCCAGCACGATCTGCAGCGCAAGGAGATGATCATCTCGCATTGCCTCGCGACTGCGATGGAGGCCAGCGAGGTCCCGCGCGGCACGCACGGCCACATCCGGTTCGAGATCAAGATCGGCACGGATGGTCACGCGACCGACGTCTCGGTCGACAAGACCGATCTGCAAGCGAAGAGCGTGATCGAGTGCGCGAAGAAGCACGTCGTCGACATCGAGTTTCCGACGCTGCCGCACTCGTACGAGACCTCGTACGAATACGCGATGGAAGCGAACTGAGCGGGCACATGAAACGCGTTCTCGTGCTCGCGCTCGTGGCCGCGTGCGGTGGCAAAGCGCCGCCGCCACCACCACCGCCGCCGCCGGCTCCGCCGCCGCAGCCGGTCGCGAAGCGCGTGCCGATCGAGGACAGCGACAACGATACCGACGAGCACGTCACGGTCGTCCACGCGCGCGGCCACATGGACAAAGACGCCGTCGAGGCGGGGATCGCGCCGCATCAGAGCGAGATGAGCGACTGCTACACGACGCTCTATCACCAGCGCCGCTGGCTCGGCGGCCACGTGCTGATCCACTGGGACATCCGCAAGGACGGCACGGTCACCGCGGTCAAGCTGATGCAAGAGACCGATCTCGGCGCGTGGCCGATCGAGAAGTGCTTGCTCGATATCGCGCGCACCGCGACGTTCGACAAGCCGATCGGCGGCGATGCCGACTTCTCGCTGCCGCTCGACTTCACCGCGAAGGGCAACACGCTGCCGTGGAGCGAAGATCAGGCAATGAAGGCCGTCGGCGGCCAGCTCGCGAAGCTCGACATGTGCGGCAAGAAAGAGATGCCGCCGAGCGACGTCACGATCACCGTGTACGTCGGGCCGCACGGCAAGGCGCAATCGGCCGGGTTCTCGTCGGATAAATCGGAGATCCACGACAAGTGGGCCGACTGCGCCGTCGCGGCGGTGCTGAAATGGCGGCTGCCCGATCCGCACGGCATCGTCGCGAAGCTCGCGATCAGATATCGGTGAACGCACGATGGATCTCGAATTTTCTGAAGAACAAGAGCTCGTGCGCCAGACCGCACGCGACTACGCCGAGCGCGTGCTGATGCCGGTCGCGGCGGCGCGCGATGTGACCTGCGAGTTTCCGGCGAAGGAGATGCGCGAGCTCGGCAAGCTCGGCCTGCTCGGCATCTGCGTGCCCGAGGAGCTCGGCGGCGCGGGCGCCGGAACGCTCGCGTACTCGATCGCGATGCAGGAGCTCGCGCGCGGCGACGCGTCGGTCGCGGTCGCCGTGTCGGTGACGAACATGGTCGGCGAGCTGATCGCGAAGAACGGCACGCCGGAGCAGCAGCAACAATGGAATCCGTCGCTCGCATCGGGCGCGATGACCTCGGGCGCGTTCGCGCTGAGCGAGCCCGATGCCGGCAGCGATCCGGCGGCGATCCGCACGAGCGCGACGAAGACCTCGACCGGCTGGCGCATCGACGGCACCAAACAATGGATCACGACCGGCGATCACGCGGGCGTGATGATCGTGTGGGCGGTCACCGATTCGAGCGCGGGCCATCACGGCATCTCGGCGTTCATCGTCGGCGGCAAGACGCCCGGCCTGCACGTCGCGCGGCTCGAGGACAAGCTCGGCTTGCGCGCGTCGAGCACGGCGCAGCTCGTGTTCGACGGCGTCGAAGTCCCCGACGACGCGATGCTCGGCGCGCCCGGTCGCGGCTTCGCGCTCGCGATGATGGCGCTCGACGGCGGTCGCATCGGCATCTCGTCGCAGGCGATCGGCATCGCGCGCGGCGCGCTCGAAGCCGCGATTCGCTATGCCGGCGAGCGCAAGACGTTCGGCCAGCCGATCATCAAGCATCAAGCGATCGCGAACATGCTCGCCGATGCGGCGACGTGGCTCGACGCGTCGACGCTGATGGCGTTGCGCGCGGCCTGGCTGAAGGAGACCGGCCAGCCGTTCGCGCAACAGGCGTCGATGGCGAAGCTGTTCTCGACCGAGCACGCGTGGAAGATCTGCGACATCGCGCTGCAGGTGCACGGCGGCTACGGCTACGTCCGAGACTTTCCCGTCGAGCGCGCGTTGCGCGACGTCCGCGTCACGCGGATCTACGAAGGCACCAGCGAGATCCAGCGCATCGTGATCGCGCGAAGCTTGTTGAAGGATCACGCCTGAAGCGATTGCTGGTCGTCGTCGCGGCATGTGGCGCGCCGCAGGCGGCGCCGGCGCCGGTCGCGGTCGTGCACGACGCGGCGGCTGTCGCAGATGCGCCGGCGGTCAGCGACGACGAGAAGCTCGCCGCGATCCAGAAGGCGATGAATGATCTGGCGCCGGCCGCGCAGCAGTGCTGGGCGGCCGCGGCCGCGAGCGAGCGCTTCGACGTCGCCGGCGCGATCGCGGCGCAGATCGACATCGCGAAGCCGGCGCACGTGACGTTGGTCAACGATTCGGCGAATAGCCCGACGCTGTCGGCGTGCCTGACGAGCTTGCTCGAAGCGTATCGCTGGGCGCCGCCGCTCGCGGGCCAGACGATCCAGCTGCCGTTCGAGTTTCGTAAAGTCGACGGGCAATCCGTGATCGATCGCCGGCTCGTGCCCGAGCACGCGCAGGGCACGACGTCGATCGCGGTGCTGATCGACGCAGCGAATACCGGCAACGCGGCGGCGTCGATGCTCGGCGTGACG
>DASXEF010000876.1:0-4590 GCA_036490255.1 Kofleriaceae bacterium | reverse complement strand
TCGCCTTGTAGGCCGGATACATCTCGGCGCGGAACGTCTTTTTCCCACCCTTGTGATCGAAGACCACGGCCATGCGCGCCGGCGTGTTGTCCTCTTCGAGCCGCATCAACATGCGCGAGAACACGTAGAGCGCGCCGGTCGGCATGCCCTCGCTCGTCGACAACCGCACTTCTTTGCGCTCGCCGCGCGACGCGTTCATCAAACCGTAATGCGCACGGAAGATGTAGCCGTGACCGTCGACGATGTAGAGCCGCTCCGGCACGAGCGGCGTTATAGCCCAAAACCCAATTAACGCAGTCTCAAGCTGCCGATCGATCCGCGCGCCGCAAGCTCGTCGCATGCGAATCGTTTTCTTGCTCGGCCTCGTACCATCGCTCGCGTTCGCGGATGTTCCGACGATCGCGATCGGCCCGTGGATCGGCACCGCACCGCTCACGCCGAAGAGCTCGACCGAGCTCCTGTCCGAGTCGGAGACCGGCGACGGCGGTCACGGCATGACCGGAGGCATGCTCTCGATGATCACCGAGCGCGGCTCGGTCGTGCTCGCGTCCGACTTCCTGTTCGGCGTCGGCGACACGAGCGGTGAAGTCACCGGCGCGCCGCCGCTATCGGGCGGCAAGTCGGCGAGCTACACCGGCACGGTCTACGACTCGCGATTTCAGACCCGCGTCGGCCTGCGCGCGCCGTTGGGCCGCTTCGAGCTCGCAGCCGGCGTCGGGATCGGTGTCGACGTGTGGTTCGCCGTGAACAACCTCGGCAACCAGCCGGGCGCGCTGTTCTCACCGAATGGCTCGGCGATCGACGCCTACGCGCCGCTGTGGACCGCGCTCACCGTGAAACCGTCCTGTGACCTCGGCGTCCAGCTGTACGCGCAATACGACGTGCATCCATTCACTTCGGAGAACATCGCGACGTTCGGCGTGAACCTCGTCGTGCAGTCGCGCCGCTGTCTCCACAGTTCGTAATCCAGTCTCAACGAAGCCGCAGGATCGAGTGCGCACACCAAGAGCATGGTCAAACGCATTCTGCTCGCTCTGATCGCGTCGTCCGCTCCTGCCCTCGCCCAACCCGGCATCACAGACCCGGAAACGCCGCCGCCGACGACCGCCCAGGTCACCACGCCGACCGTCGTCGCCGCGCCGCAGGTCACGACGAACGTCGCGCCGTGGATCGCGCGCAAAGGCAACTTGCGGTTGTCGATCGTGTGCGCCGAGTCGTGGGTCACGCCGAACGACGGGCTCGGCGTCAGCGTCGACGGCCGGCCGACCGACGCGCAAGGTCTCAACGGCAGCTGGGGCAATTACACCGATAGCGACGGCAACAACGGCGAGACGTGGAACGCGAGCGACACCGGCTATTTGTTACAGCCCGGCCCGCACCACGTGTCGATCACGTCGCCCGGCTGCGCGCCGTCGGAGTTCGACATGACCGCCGATCCGTTGCACTCGACGCACGCGATCGGCCGGCTCGCGGTCGACGACTGGTCGCTGCAAGGTCCGGTCGGCGCACCGAACGGCATCAGCCTCACCGGCGGCTTGATCCTGATGCCGACGCCGCAGGGCTCGACGAGCAACCCCGAATTCTCGACCAACTACAGCTTCGGCCCGCAGACGATGGCCGACGGCGGCTTCATCTCGCTCGGCTGGGAGCATCGCAACTTCGCGTTCGCGTTCGATCAGGCGTTCGCGTCGGGCTCGATCAGCGGTGCTGCGACGAGCACGTTGAACGCGTTCCCGGGCGAGCCGTCGCAGACCTCACCGTTCTCGGGCTCGGTGTTCGATTGGCGCTCGCAGCTTCGCGTCGGCGCGCGACTGCCGCTGCAATACGTCGCGCTCGCCGGCGGCAGCGGCATCGGCCTCGACGCGTGGTTCTACAGCGCGCAGACGACGTCGAATCAATCGCTCGCATCGCCGCCGAACGGCGCCGACGGGTCGCTATACCTGCCGCTGTGGGCGGCGGCGACGGTCAAGCCGAGTTGCGATTGGGGTGTTCAAGCGATCGGCCAGTACGACGTGCACCCCGGCTCGATGGACACCAACGGGTTCACGCTGATGGCGGGCGTGACATTCCAACCGTCGGCGTCGTGCCGCGAGGCGCCCGGCGTGCGCGTCGATTGACCGGACGTGACTTGGTGAACCACCCAAGCTAAGGCAAGATGCCCGCGTGCAGCGGATCGTTGTCGACGCGATGGGTGGCGATCACGCGCCGGACGAGATCGTCCAGGGCGCCGCGGAAGCCTCGCTGCAACTCTCGTCGGCCGAGATCATCCTGGTCGGCGACGCCGCCGTGCTCGGCCGCCTGCTGCCGAGCATGCGCCACGACGGCGCGCGGGTGCGCGTGCATCACGCGCCGCAGCACGTCGAGATGGACGAGAAGCCGGCCGAAGCGCTCGCGGCGAAGCCGGAGTCGTCGATCGCGGTCGCGGTCGATCTCGTCGCGCGCGGCGAAGGCGATGCCGTGGTATCGGCGGGCAACACCGGCGCCTCGGTGCTCGCGTGCGCGCGCCGCTGGCAGCTGTTGCAAGGCGTGCGGCGCGCGGCGCTCGCCGCCGTGTTCCCGACCGAGCTGCGCCGCGGCGAGAAAGACGATCCGTTCTCGCTGATCTTGGACGTCGGCGCGACGATCGACGCGACCGCCGAAGATCTCGTCGGCTTCGCGGTGATGGGCTCGGCGTACGCGAAGCTGATGTCGCAAAATCGCCGGCCGCGCGTCGCGCTGCTGTCGAACGGCGCCGAGGCCGGCAAAGGCCCGCCGTCGGTGCAGCAGGCGAACGCGGCGCTGGTCGAGACGACCGAGCTCAACTTCATCGGCAACATCGAAGGCCTCGACATTCCGCGCGGCGTCGCCGACGTCGTCGTCACCAGCGGCTTCGTCGGCAACGTCGTGCTCAAGATGCTCGAAGGCGTCAGCGAGACCGTCGTGCGGCTCGCGCGCTACGCGCACAAGGAGCGGCTCGCGTGGCGGCTCGGCCTGATCGCGCTGAGCTCCGCGATCGATCAGCTCAAGTCGATCACCGACTGGCAGCAATACGGCGGCGCGCCGCTTTTGGGTTTCACGCATCCGTTCATCAAGGCGCACGGCCGCTCGAACGCGCGCGCGATCACGAACGCGGTCAAGGTCGCGCACAAGGCGCTCGCCGGAAACTTGTGCGGCAACATCGCTCGCACGATGGCCGAGCTCGACGAACGCGCACAGCGGCGCGCATCGGAGGCGTGATGTTTCGTCGGCTGCGCAAGCTGCCGCTACGCGTCGGCGAGCGCATCGGCTTACTCGAGCCGGATGTCGAGCCGCTGCCGCCCGGCGCGCTGCCGCCGCGCCACACGTTTCGCTGGGATCTCGACAAGACGTATCTGCGAACCGAGTTCGACTCGATCAAGGATCTCGCGAAGAGCGCGTTCGAGACCGCGACCGACAAGCACGCGTTCCCAGGCGCGACCGCGCTGCTCCGCGCGCTGCACCGCGACGAGCATCGGATCTGCATCGTGTCGGGCAGCCCGACGCAGATGCGCCAGGTCCTCGCCGCGAAGCTCGCGCTCGACGGCGTCGAGTACGACGAGTTCGTGCTCAAGAACAACCTCAAGAACATCTTGCGCGGGCGGTTCCGCGCGATCCGCGCGCAGATCCCGTACAAGCTGCCGGCGATGTTGCGCTCGCGCCTCGCGGTGCCGGCCGAGCGCGAGACGCTGTTCGGCGACGACGCCGAAGCCGACGCGATCATCTATTGCCTCTACGCCGACCTCGTCGCCGGTCGCGTCACGCTGCACGATCTCGAGCGCGTGCTCACCGCGTCGCGCGCCTACGACGACGACGCGCAGTACTGCCTGGATCTCGCGCAACAGATCGAGCACGCGCCGGCCGTGCGCCGCATGTTCATCCACCTGGACCGGCGTTCGCCGCCGCTCGGGTTTCGCCGGTTCGGGCCGCGGCTCGTGCCGGTCTACAACTACTTCCAAGCGGCACTCGTGCTCTACGAGGACAAAGTGTTGTCGGCGCGCCAGGTGATCTTCGTGGCGCTCGAGATGCTCGATTCGGGGCAGTACGAGCTGGGGCACCTCGCAACGAGCGTGCAGGACGTCGTCCGGCGCGGCCGGATCACGCGCGAATCGGCGCTGCAGCTCGTCGCGGAAGCCGCGGACGCGGCGACGAGCGGCGCGCTGTCGGGTCGCACGGATCTTCCGCCGTTCGAGCGGATCTCGGAGGCGTTTCGCGCCCGCGTCCGCGAGCTCGGCAACAGCGCGCCGGACGATCTCGGGCGTGAGGACGACGAGCCGCTGGACTACGTGCGGCTCGTCGATGAAGAGCACGACCACAGGCGATCCCGGCGCAAACACGGCGTCTCGTAACGTGCTGCTCTAGGCTCGCAACGGCGTCACGTCATGTCACCGGTCGGTCATGACGCGCGGCGAATCGTCGACGTAGGGTGCCGTCGACGTGCGGGTTTGTTGGCTCCTACTTGTGGCGGCGGCGGCGTGTAGCGGACCCCCCGCGAGCACGCCGCCCGATGCCGGCGGCGGCAGCGGCGGCGGCGGCACGACGAGCGACGCGCCGGTCGGGCTCACCTCGTGCGGCGAGTTCGACACGACCGGCATG
>DASXEF010000290.1:0-3551 GCA_036490255.1 Kofleriaceae bacterium | reverse complement strand
CGTCACGCCGCGTGCCGCGAGCTCGGCGACCGATGCTACGGAAATCCACGAACCGGCATTCGCAAAATAACCGTTGGCCAGCTTAACGCTCCGGCCGCCAACGGTGTGCGTATGGCCGAGCACGACGACGTGAATGTCGCTCGACAGCAAGCGCGCCGCCGCGGTCTCCTCGACATCGCCGAACGCGCGGTCGCGCAAATGCGCGAGCGACGCGGGATCGACGTCGCGCAGCGCGCTGAACCCGGCGGCGAAGTCCGGCAACGCGCGCGCCGCGTCGATCACGGACGACCACAGCCGCGCGAGCTCCGGATCTTCGACCAGCTGCCACAGCGCGTTGACGATCGACGTCGCGTTCGCGTCGCCGCGCGCGAGCCGGCTCGTCAGCTGATCGATCACGTCGTGCAGCGCGGTATCGGGCGTGCCGAACAAGCTCTGCAGCGCCGCCTTCGCGGCATCGCGGTTGAGCGCCGACGTTTCGCCGCGCAGCACGAGCTCCAAAAAGCGAATGCCCGCGCCGACGCCGTGCTCGAGCCCGCGCGGATCTTCGCGGAGCTCCCACAGCACCGCCGCCGACTCGGGATAGAGGTTGTCGATGAACGGAATCTGCCGCTCGGTCTCGGTATAAAACTGATCGACGAAGATCTCGCCCCAGCTCGCCTGCAGCCGGCAGCGACCGTCGCGATCGCGACCGAACGGCGTCGCGACTCGATTGGCGGCATCGAACGCGTGGCCGTGCTCGATATGCACGCCGCCGTGCTCGTACGCGGCGCCGTCGACGAAGATCAGCGCATTCGGATCGGCGGGCGCGATCGCGCGCGCGATCCGCAACTGCACTTTCGGCCACAACAGATCGGCGTCGTGATTGCCGGGGATGATGATCACGCGGCGATCGCCGCGCGCGAGAAAGCGGCCGAGATCGCGAAACACCGTCGGATGCGCCGCGATCACGAGCTCGGCGGCGGCCACGCCGAACGGCTGATCTTCGGCCAGCGTCATGCCCGCCGACGTGCGATCCGCCGTCGGCAACGCGTGCAGTGCCGCGGCGATCTGCCAGAACTCGATGAAGTCGCCGTCGATCACGAGATCGGTCGGCTCGGTCTGCGCGGCGAGGAACTGGCCCCATTCGGCGTCGGAGTAGAAGTCTTCGATGCCCGAGAATCGCGGATCGGTCGTGCCCGGCCCGAGATGCAGGTCGCTGACGATCACTTTGCGGCGCAGCTTCGGCTCGCGATCGACGATCACGCGAACCTGTTCGGGCGTGCGCGCGAGCAGGCGATCGCAGAGCGCGCGATCATCGAGCGTCGCGAGCGGGAACGCACCGTCGAGCGCTGGCGTGGTCGCGACCGGCGCGACCGCCGCCGCCGAGCAGCCGGCGAGCGCGAGCAGCAGTGCACGCATGGCCGGAGCTTACGGCATTCCGGTCAGCGCGCCGACGTCGTCGGTTACCAGCTCTTGCCGCGCGTCGCTGCCCGCCGCGGTCGTCGTGCACGTATCGAAGGTCACGCCTTGCACGTGGCGCAGGTAATACGCCCACGCCGGCAGATCGCCGAACATGTTCACTTCCGGATATTGATCCGGCATCGCTTCGGGCGGCGCGGCCGGCACGGTCGCAAGCGCGGCGTCGTACTGCACGGCCACGCGCGTGAACGCGAGGTTCGTGATCGGATACGTCACGCTGTTGTAGATCTGGCCGGTCACGAACGAGCCCTGGTGCGGCGCGTTCGCCCACGTGCCGGTCGCGCCCGCGATGTCGGTGAACGCGACGTGATCGATGCTGCCGAGCTTCGGCACGTCGCCGATCGGATGCGTGTCGTCCTGTTGCGCGAGATACACGAAGAACGCGGCGCCGGTGTTCGAGAACTGCACGCGCGAAAACGTCATGGCCTCGACATCGGCGCCCTGCCGCGACTCGACCGCCATCGCGGCGTACTGGACGTCTTTGACGACGTCGTCCTGCACCGTGATGTTCTTGAACGCGCCGTACGTCGCGGTGCCGACCTTGATGCCGTTCGAGCCGCCGTTGTTGCCGGTGAACACCGACTTCTTGACGACCATCGTATCGATGCCGCGGCGCACGCCGCTCTTCAGGCACATCGCGTCGTCGCCGGCGTCGATCGCCGAATTCTGCACGGTGATATCGGTGCCGTCGACGATGTCGATGCCGTCGTGCGTGATGTCGTTGCTCTGGAGGTTGATGTTGTCGAACACCACGTGATCGCTCTCCATGCTGACGAGCGACCACACCGCGCCCTTGCGGACGTAGAGATCGCGGATCGTCACGTCGCTCGCCAACGCGAGCCACACGAGCAACGGCCGCGTCGCCTCGACGCCGGTGAACGAATCGCCCTGGCCGTCGATCACGCCGCCGCCGCCGATCACGAGGTGCTGCACGTTCGGCGCGTAGAGCAGCGCGCGCTGGCAATTCGACAGCTGCGTGTTGCCCGTCGCCGGCGTCTGCGCCGGGTACGCGGCGACGTTCGTGGTGCCGAGCAAGACCGCCGACGGATCGACGAAGAACGTCATGTCGCTCGCCAGCGTGATCGTACCGGCCGAGAAATTACCGCCGCTCAGCACCACGGAACCGCCGGTGCCCGCCGCGGCATCGACCGCCGTCTGGATCGCCATCGTATCGTCGGCCGAGCCGTCGCCGACCGCGCCGTAGTCGCGCACGTCGAACACCGGTTGCGGCGGCGCGCCGATGTAATCGGCCTCGTTGTAGACGAGCGCGTTGTCGACGACGAGCGTGCCGGTATTCGCGCCGTCCATGTAGAACGACATGCTCGCGACGTTCGCGGACGCGGTGCGCAACGCGACGTCGTGCTCTTTGCGCACGCCGTCGACGTAGAGATCGAACACGCCGCGCGTCGTATCGACGAGGACGCGCACGCGATACCAGACGTTCGCGGCGAACGGCTGGATCGTCGTCGTCACGGCGCCGATGTGCGCCTCGATATTGCCGTCTTGAAATGCGATCGATGCGACCGCGTTGCCCGCCGAGTCGTAGATGTACGGAATCGCCTTGAACCCGGCGGTCTCGCGCGCGAGCACGGATGCTTGAAACGCGATGCGACCGGATTGCGGCGCGATCGCGATCGCCAAGCTCGTCGTGCCGGTCGCGTCGAGCTTCGCGAGCTCGACGCTGTGGTCGGTCGCGAACACGGGCGCTTGCACCGTCGCCGAGCCCAGCGTCGTCCACGGCGCGTCGGGCGCACCCGCGATCGCCATCTCGTCGAAGCTCTCGTCGACCAGCGTCACGCGCGACGGCGCGATCGCCGATCCGGCGGCGTCGTTCACCGCGGCGTCGGCGCTCGACGCGTCGGTCGAGGCATTGCTGGGCGCGTGCGAGTGCGTGCACGCGGCGGCGGCGATCGCGATGACGCAGGCGATTCTCGTCACCCGTCGATGTATGCGCATCGCGCGCCGCGATGCCAGCAACATCTTCACGACCGCGCGTTGCTTTTCGCAACGCTCACAGCGGCGTCGCGAATCGCTTCATCGAGCTCAGCCGGCGCAACGTGTACGCGACGAGCCGAGGATCTTGTTTTGCTACG
>DASXEF010000284.1:0-7458 GCA_036490255.1 Kofleriaceae bacterium | reverse complement strand
CTGATCGCGCGCAACACGGTCGAGGAAAAGATCTTGGCGATGCACGCGAGTAAGCGCGCGCTGGTCGCCGGCGTGCTCGCCGGCACCGATGCGGCGGCGAAGCTGACGACGCGCGATCTCGTCGAATTGCTCGCGAGCACGTAGCCATGTGGTACGTCGTCCTCGACTGCTATCCGGCGCTCGATAGCCCGCTCTTCGCGTCGGACTCGTGCGCGTATGCCGGTTGCTGGATCGTGGAGTCGCGTGCCGCCGATGAAGCGACCGCGACGCAAATCGCGCGCGACAAGCTCGAGCGCGACGCTCGCTGGATCACGGTCGCTCGAGTTTCGATCGAGCAGGTCGACGTCACGCACTACACGCCAGACCATCCCAAACGGCGATTCTTCGAGCAGGCGCTGACCGACGGGTTTGTCTGCCAGGTTCATATCGTCGCGCGAAAATATCTGCGCGGCCACGGTGCTCCGAGCGCCGCGTTGAGGAGCTTGTTCGAAGCGGCCGTGCAGCAGATCGCAGCGCACGGCGCATTCACGTACCGCGGCAGCGAAGGCGAGCAAGCGGTTGGCGCACTCGACGAGGGCGACCATTTCTTTCCGCTATGGGCGACGCGCGATGACGCTGTAGCGTGTGCAGACGAGTGGCCCGAGTGCACGATCGTGCCGGTGTCGCGCGGTGAGCTCGTGCACGAGTACTTGCTCGAGATGCATGCGCGCGAGCTGTCGCTCGCACTCGATCTAGATCTCGACGACACGACAATCGCGCTGTTCCATCCACTCGTGCTGCGCGATCAGTTGCTCGTTACTCGAGATCGATGAGCAGCGGATACTTCGCGGTGCCGACGATCGTCGCCTTCGAGCCGAGCTCGCGATAGCTGTGCTCGGCGTTGTCGAGCACGGGCTCGCGCACGACGCTGCCGACGATCCGCACGCGCGCGCCGACCTGGATGATCCGCTCTTCGTAACGCTCGCTGCGTGCGACCGGCGCGTTGCACAGCGCGGCTGCAGGCGCATCGACGCGCACGCGGCCCGATTCGTCGGCGACGAAGAACGGCATCACGCGGCGCTCGACCTCGACGCGCTCGGGAAATCCGGCGCTCTGACCTTTGAAGAAGTACACGGTCGTGTCGTAGGCGACGCAGCTCGCGTGCGTGACCATCGAGGTCAGCTCGCCGTCGCCGAGCTCGACGGTGCCGACGATGCAGGCGAGCTTGCCGTCGACGAGGCTCGCGACCGGCGTCACGCGCGCCCGGCGCATCACGCGGCGCGTGCGGCGAGCGTCGTAGTCGCGCATCCAGATCCAGCCGAGCAGTGCAGAACCTGCGACGATCGGTCCGAGCAGCGCGACGAGCATCGCGTCCACCGCACGAGCATACTCTGTCAGCGCAGCAGGCGCTTCGGCGCTTTTTGCTGCCACGACCGCTCGAGCCGCGTCCGCGCTTCGCGCACGCCGAGCTTGCCGAGCCGCGCCAAGATCGCCGGATAGCCTTGGTAGTGGTCGGTGATGTAGTAGACGGCCGGCTTGGCGTGGAGCAGCGCGTCTTGCTCGTCGAGATCGGCGAGCATGAACACGACGGTCGTGCCGTCGATCTCGCCGCCCGGCTTCGCCGGGCCTGTGATTAATCGGACGAACCCTTTGCCGGCGACGAGCAAGCCGGGCGTCGCATACCAGGTACCGACGGTGACCTCGGGGAGCTCGCGCGCGAGCTTGCAGAGCTCCGGCCACTTCATGCCGCGAGCATACTAGTCGCCCCAGGTGCACGGGCCGATCGTCTGCGCCGGCGGCACGGCGACCGGTGCCATCCAAAACACGCCGCTGCCGGTGTCGGTGCCGGGCTGCTCGACGAGCCCGGTGGGCACGACGACGTTCGTGCAGTCGCCCTTCGCGCACAGCATGTACGTCGACGCGAGCAGGTTGAACTCGAAGCCGCCGCGCGTCGTCGCGAACATCGCGATCTGCGGGCCCTGCGCGCTGCCGACGATCTCGAATGCGGTGATCTCGACGCCTTCTTCGACGCCGCCGGTGCCGTCGTCGATGGAACCGAACACGCCCTGCGTGATCTCTTTGTTGGGACAGATCGTCGAGAGATCAGGACACCCCGCGAGGACCACGACTAGACCAAAGAAAATTGTGCGCACAGGCCTGTGTAACCGCGAAGCGGTGCGAATTGACAGCGCCAAATGCGATTTCGTGCGACCGCGTAGGCGCTCGCGGCTCGATCCGGCATGCGCCTCGCGCCGTTCTTACTGCTCGCAGGATGTTTTCCGATGCTCGCGACACCGATGGTCGGTCCGACCCCGGTCGCGCCCAACGGCGACACGCAGCACGAAGCGTTCGCCCGCAGCGCGGGCTACCCGACGCGCAAGACCGCGGCGGACCTGCAGGCGCTGATCGATCAGCAGCTCGCCACGTACAAACCGGCCGGTCGCTCCGGCGCTGGCTCGTTGCAAGCGCCCGGCTCGTTCACGATCGATGGCGAGCGCCACACTTGCTACAAGGTCGTCATGCACCTCGCCGACGGTGCGGCGTGGGGTGCCGGCGCCGACGCGGGACTGAAGTTTCAGTTCGCGGGCGCGACCGGCAACGGCATGGGCGGACCCGGCGTGCGCGGGCCGGGCGCGGTGGCGTCGCTCGGCTGTGCCGATGCACCCGGCACGATCACGATGACGATGTCGCCGCTGTTCGGATCCGATCCGATCGGCAGCGGCGACTACAAGCTCGAGGTCTTCAGCCATCGGCTCGGCGAAAAAGAATGGGCCGACAAGCGCGCGGCCGAACAAGCCGAGGAGGCGCGCCAGCAACGCGAGATCGACGAGCAACACGCCGCCGATCGCGACAAAGCCATCGCCGGCTGCCAGCGCTGCGATGCGCGCTATCAAGGCTGCATCGGCGCGGGCTACGACTACGGCACCTGCCAGTCGCGATTTTCAACCTGCGAGTTCGAAGAGGTCGGCGGCGGCGCGAGCTGCGAACGACCGCATTAGCGCATGGCGTTGTTGCCGCCGGTCGCGAGCGTCCAGCCCTGAGCGCTGTGCACCCAGCTCTCTTCGCGCTGGTTACCGTCGGCCGACTTCGTGTAGACGGTCGCGGTGTTGTTCGTCGTGTGACCCATGCTGACGATCGTCCGCGGGTTCGACGAGTCGTGCTGGATCACGTCCGAGATGCCATCGCGAACGACCGCGACGTTGACGTGGTTGGTTTGCGGAGCGGCGCAGCCTGCGGCGAGAGCGATTGCGAGTAGGAACTTCATGACCGGCGCTAACGCATGAAGCAGTCCAAGTTCTCAGCTGCGCAACTGCGTGAATCCGCGAGGCTGTCGCGGCATGTCGCTCGCGTCGCACGTGTATCGACGGACGTACGTCGCATGTATCTGGTACGCCGGACGTACGTTGCATTAGGATGTCCACCGAATGCGCTGGGGAGCGATCGCACCGATCGTCGTTTGTGTCGCGTGCGCTTCACCATCGACGCACGAGTCGCAGCTCGCGCAGTCGGTCACGCAATGCGGCTCGGGCTCGGCGAACCTCGTCGAAGGTGTGGACGTGTACTCCGGCACCGGCGCGATCGATTGGGCGAAGCTCGCCGCGTCGGGCCGTGGGTTCGCGTTCATCAAGGCGACGCAGGGCAACTACGACACGCAATCGACGTTCGGATCCGACTGGAGCGGGGCGCTCGCGGCCGGCGTGTTGCGCAGCCCGTATCACTTCTTCGACGGCACGATCGACGGCGTCGCCCAGGCGAACTCGTTTCTCGCCGAGCTCACCTCGGCCGGTGGGCTCGCGGTCGGCGATCTGCCGCCGATGCTCGACATCGAGTGCCCGACCGCGGCGACGCAGGGCGCGTCGAGCGCGAACTGCGAGTACACCGGCGACTCGGGCTGGGTCGCCCCGGCGACGCTCGAGCAGCGCATCTTCGACTGGCTCGATGCGGTGCACGCGGCGACCGGCACGATGCCGATCGTGTACAGCTACGTGTCGTGGTTCGCCGACGTGCAGGTGACCGACGGCAAGCTCGCCGACTATCCGCTGTTCATCGCGTCGTACAACACGTGCGCGACCGTACCCGCGCCGTGGACCGCGGCGACGTTCTGGCAGTACTCGGCGACCGGCACCGTGCCAGGCGTGCCCGGCACGGGCGACGTCGATGAAGATCGCTTCTTCGGCGATCTGACCCAGCTCGAGACGCTCACGATCCAGCCGCCGGTCATGACCGAATCGCCGGATGCCGGCGTGATGGCGGGCTCGCCCGACGCCGGCTTGGAGCCCGAACATCAGAGCGCCGGCTGCGCGTCGAGTGGCCCGAGCCCGTGGTGGCTCCCCGGCTTCGCCGCGCTCGTGATCGCGATCCGATCGCGCCGGAAACCGAAGCGACGCCGACCGAAGCGCTGAAAAGTTGCCCGCTAGATCAGGAGGCTTTACGCATTTCGATAGGGACCCTATATGGACCTATCGAACGCCGCCCTAGCCACCGACGAGGCACCACCGCCGCCGGCCGCGATCCTTCGCGGCACCGCGCGCGGGCTGGAGCTGATCGTCAACGCACGCGCGCCGATCGACGCGATGGCCGCCGCGATCGAAGCGCGAATTTCGGAGGCGCCGACCTTCTTTCGCGGCAGCGACGTGCGCGTCGCCGTCGACGACGGTCCGCTCGCGCTCGGCTGCCTCGCCAAGCTCGACGAGCTCGCCGCGAAGCTCGATCTGCGCATCATCGAAGTCGCCGCGCATGCCGCGCCGAAGCCACAGCTCGCGGTCGGCAGCGTGCCGGTCGCACCCGCACCGGAGCCGGAGATCATCACGATCGAACGTACGATCGAGCGGGTCGTCGAGCAGCTCGTCGGACCGCGCCTCGTGATCGGGCCCGTGCGCTCGGGCGTGATCCTCGATCACGTCGGCCACGTCATCGTGTTCGGCGATGTCAATCCGGGCGCCGAAGTGCGCGCGACCGGCAACATCGTGGTACTCGGCCGCCTGCGCGGCACCGCGCACGCCGGCATCGGCGCGCCGATGGGCTTCATCCTCGCGCTGCGGCTCGAGCCGCAACAGCTGCGCATCGGCCGCCAAGTCGCGCGCGCCGGCGACAGCGACACACCAGACCAAGACGCCGAGATCGCGTATGCGACCGGCGAGCAGATCGTCGTCGAACGTTATCAGGGCCGCTTGCCGAAGAACCTCGCCGCAAGCCTTTAAGGAGCACGCATATGGGTCGCGCCATCGTCATCACGTCCGGTAAAGGTGGAGTCGGTAAGACGACCACCACTGCGAATCTCGGCACTGCGCTCGCGCAGCTCGGCCACAGCGTCGTGCTCGTCGACGCCGACATCGGCCTGCGCAATCTCGACGTCGTCATGGGCCTCGAGAACCGCATCGTCTATCACGTCGTCGACGCGATTCGCGGCAAGTGCACGCTGCAGAAGGCGCTGATCAAAGATCGCCGCCTCGACAACCTGTGGCTGCTGCCGGCGTCGCAGACCGACGACAAAGACGCGGTCACGCCCGCCGACATGAAGTCGCTCGTGATGGAGCTCAAGCACACGTACGACTACGTGATCATCGATTGCCCGGCCGGCATCGAGCAGGGCTTCAAGAACGCGATCGCCGGCGCCGACGAGGCCGTCGTGGTCGCGACGCCCGAAGTCTCGTCGATCCGCGACGCCGATCGCGTGGTCGGCTTGCTCGCCGCCGCCGACGTGCCCGCGCGCTTGGTCGTCAATCGGATCTCGCCGCACCTCGTGAAGCGCGGCGACATGCTGTCGCAAAGCGACGTGATCGAGATCCTCGCGCTCGAGATGCTCGGCGCGATCCCGCTCGACGATCAGGTGATCGCGACGACGAACAAGGGCGTGCCGGCCGTGCTCGAAGGCAAGTCGCTCGCCGCCCGCGAGTTCGTGCGCATCGCGATGATCCTTTCGGGTCACGACGTGCCCGCCAAAACGTCGGTCGGCTTCTTCACGCGCATCTCTCGCGCGCTCGGCCTGTCGGCGTCGCCGGCGTAAGGAATACACGATGTGGGAGAACCTCAAGAGCCTGTTCATCGGCAAGCCATCGCGCGAGGTCGCGAAAGGCCGCCTTCACCTCGTGCTCGCGCACGACCGCACCGGCCTCGACGGCGGCCGGCTTCAAGAGATGCGTGAAGAGATCGCGAAAGTGATCGCGCGCTTCGTCGAGATCGATCCCGAAGCCGTCGACATCCAGATCGAGACGCGCAATCGCGAGACTCAATTGACCGTGTCGAGCGCGATCCAACCGCGCAACGCCTAGCTATGCTCCGAGGATGATCGCCATCCTCGGAACCGGGTTACTCGGAGCAAATTTCGCACGCGCCCTGATCGCAAAGGGCGAGACCGTTCACGTGTGGAACCGCACGTTCGAGCGGGCCAAGGCACTCGAAGCCGACGGCGCCAAGGCGTTTGCCAACGCCGCCGACGCGGTGAAGGGCGCATCGCGCACGCACGTTGTCGTCAAGGACGACGAAGCCGTCGAGTCGACGCTCGCCGCGGCAAGCTTCGCCGCGGGCTCGCTCGTCGTCGACCACACGACGACGTCGCCCGGCGGCGCGAAGACGCGCAGCGCGCGCACCGACATCACGTACGTCCACGCGCCGGTGTTCATGGGGCCGCAGAACGCGCGCGAATCGACCGGCATCATGATGGTGTCGGGCGAGCGTGCGCGCGTCGAGCGCGTGAAGCCGATGCTGTCGGCGATGACCGGCAAGCTCGTCGATTTCGGCGATCGCGTCGACGCGGCCGCGTGCTTCAAGCTCATGGGCAACACGTTCTTGATGGGCTTCACCGCGGCGATCGGCGATCTGATCGGCCTGGGCAAAGCCTGCGGGATCTCCGCGAGCGACGCGGTCGGCTTGTTCGAGCACTTCAATCCCGGCGCGATGGCTCCGCAGCGCGGCAAGCGGATGGCGTCGGGAGAATTCTCGCCGCCGTCGTGGGAGCTCGCGATGGCACGAAAAGACGTACGCCTGGTCCAGGCGGAGGTCGATCGCGCACATGTCGCGCTCGTGCTCGTGCCCGCGATCGCCAAACGCATGGACGACATGATCGAGCGCGGTCACTCGCATGACGATTGGACCGTGATCGCGAAGGACGTTGTTTGATACGCTGGCGTGAATGACGCGGTGGTGTGCGGTGCTGATCGCCGCGGGATGCGGCTCGACGAACAGCACGGCAACGCCCGACGACGGATCGATCGCGCCGACGAGCGACGGTGCGATCGGCTCGTGCAGCGCGGCGCCTGCCGCCGAGACCGGCGACGGCACGTACTACGACGCCGACGGCACCGGCAACTGCAGCTTCGACGCGTCGCCGAACGATCTGATGGTCGCGGCGATGAACAAGCCCGACTACGGCAACGCCGCGTGGTGCGGTGCGTGCGTCGCGGTCACCGGGCCGATGGGCAACACGATCACGGTGCGCGTCGTCGATTCGTGCCCGGGTTGCTCGCACGGCGATCTCGA
>DASXEF010000255.1:0-4979 GCA_036490255.1 Kofleriaceae bacterium | reverse complement strand
CAACCGGGCGCGGCAGCGCTCATCGCCGTGATGTCGGCGTACTGCAAAGCGCCGCCTTAGGTCTTCTGGAGCAGCAGCGACGCGAGCGAGTAGCCCGCGCCGAACGACGACAGGATGCCGTAGCTGCCCGAAGGCAGGTCGCCGTTGTGGTGCGAGAACGCGATCAGCGAGCCCGCCGAGGCCGTGTTGCCGTACTCGTCGAGAATGATCGGTGCTTCTTCACGCGTCGCGGGGCGGCCGAGCACGTACTCGGCGACCAGCTCGTTGAGCTTCTGGTTGGCCTGGTGCAGCCAGTAACGGCCGATCTGCGCGGGAGCGAGGTTGTGCGACTGCAGGTGCTCCGTGATGAACTTCGCAGCCAGGGGCACGACGTCCTTGAACACGCGCCGGCCGTTTTGATGGAACAGCTTGTCGATGGTGAACTGCGTCGACGGGTCGCAGCGATCGAGATAGCCCGCGTTGTTGCGGATGTTGCTCGACCACTTCGACATCATCCGCGACGACACGATCTCCCACGATCCCGGCTTCGCGCGCTCGCACGGCTCGACCACGAACGCGACCGAGGCGTCGCCGAAGATGAAGTGGCTGTCGCGCTCGCGCCAGTTCATGTGGCCGGTCGTCAGCTCCGGAATCACGACGAGCGCGCATCGCGCCGAGCCGGCCTGGAGCGCCTGTTGCGCCATGATCGTCGCGCCGGTCGCTGCCGAGCATCCGATCGACACGTCGAAGCCATAGCCGCGCGCACCGATCGCGTCCTGCACCTCGATCGCGATCGCGGGATACAAGCGCTGCAAGTTCGACGCGCCGAGCACGACGAGATCAACGTCCTCGCCGGTGCGGCCGGCTTGCGCGAGCGCGAGCTTCGCGGCGTTGACCGCGTACTCGGCCTGGATGCTGATCTGATCTTCGGGCCGATCTTTGATGTTCGGGCACATCCGCTCGGGATCGGTCAGGCCCGTTTTATCTTCGACGTAGCGCTGCTTGATCCCCGACGCTTTGACGATCCAGTCCGAGCCCGAATCTTTGAGCGGCGCGTGCGTGCCGGCCGCGATCGCGTCGGCGTGCTTCGCGTTATCGCGCCGCACGAATTCGTTGAACGCGACGACGAGCTCGTCGTTCGTCAGGATGTTGTCGGGATGCCAGACGCCCGAACCAGTGATGGCGGTTCCTGTGGTTGTCCGTGACACGCGGGTACCTTAAGGACGCTTTGGACCACGCTTGTCAGCGAATTGCCAGGCTTTCGTCATCGCCGGCATGAATCACGGCGCTTTGCGGACTTCGGTCTCGACTTCGAGCAAGGCCGTGCGCAAGAACGCGGACGCGGGATCGGCGCCGATCGCCATCTTCAGCTGCAACATGGCGCCGCTGAGGTCGCCTCGTTTCAAGGCGAGCTCGGCCTTGCGGTAGTAGACGAGCGCGCGCGACGTCATCTGTTGCGAGGCATTGCCCAGCGGCGCGGCACCCGACGGCGTCGCGGCGACCGGCGCAGCGTCGGGTCTCGCCATCGGCCGGAGCCGGCTCGTCGCCATTTGCTGCGATCGGAACGATTGATACGCGCCGGCGACCGTCGCGTAGGCGCTGGTCACCAACTCGAGCTCTTCCGCGGTGAGCCCGTTGCGATGCAGATCGGGATGCGCGCGCTTGGCGATCGCGTGAAACGCGGCCTGCGCGTCGTCGAGCGTCGCGTTCGCGCCGAGCTCGAGCAGCTCGTGTGGCGGCGACTTCTTGTGCGCGACGGTCCGCCGAGCCCACAACAAGACTTCTGCGCGAGGCGTGCTCATCGTTACGCGGTTCGTTCGGGAGCGCCGAGCACGAGCAAGCTCGCTTCTTGACGCACCCCCGATTCTGCATCCGCAGCGCGCACGTGCAAGATCCCGTCGGCGTCTACACGAAACGAAACTTCGATCTTGAGGTCGCCGCGCGGCTTCGCCGGGAGCTGATCGAGCACGAGCGTACCGAGCGGCTCGTTTTCGGTGTAGCGCCGCGATTCGCCGCGACAGCAATCGATCTCGACGCGCGTCTGGTTGTCGCGCAGCGTGGTGAACACGCGCGAGCGCTCGATCGGGATCGGCGCGTTCTTGTCGAGCAAGCGCTCGACGAAGCCGCCGGCGGTCTGGATCGCGAGCGTCGACGGATTGACGTCGAGCAAGACCGGGCGCACGACCGGCCCGCGATACGGCGTCGCGGTGCCGGCGGACAAGGGCGAGACCGCGTCGGTGAGCACCGCGTCGCGCGCGCCCATGCCGCTGCCGGCCGTGAGCGAGCCCGAGATGCTGCCGGCTTGGATCGCCGCGCCTTGCGCGACGACCTCGTCGGGATTGATCGTGATGTTCGGCTCGCGGCGGAACACTTCGGCGAGCCGCTGGCGCACCGCGGGAATTCGCGTCGAGCCGCCGACGCACAGCACGTCGCTGATCTGACCCGGCGACAGCCTCGCCTGCGTCAGCACCTGGTTCGTCACTTCGATGGTGCGGTTGACGTAGCCGGAGATCAGCTCTTCGAACTGCGCGCGCGACAGCGCGAACGGCAGCGAGCCGACCTGGCCGTTCGGCAGATCGATGCCGTCGATCTCGCCTTCGGCCGCGTCGTTCTCCGACAAGTGAATCTTGATGGCCTCGGCGCCCATCATCAGCTTCATCATCAGCACCGGGTGCGGGCGCGGATCGAAGCTGAGGATCCGGTTGCACTCCGCCGCGAGCACTTCGGCGAGCGCGCGATCGAGATCGTCGCCGCCGAGGAAGAAATCGCCGTCGGACGCGAGCACCTCGAAGATTTCACCGTTGAGCTTGAGGATGCTGACGTCGAACGTGCCGCCGCCGAAATCGAACACGCAGATCGTCTGATCGCGGTCCTTGCCGAACCCGTACGCGAGCGCGGCCGCGGTGGGCTCGTTGATGAGGCGCGGCACGTTGAGCCCGGCGAGCCGGCCGGCCTCTTTCGTCGCCTGGCGCTGCGCATCGGTGAAGTTCGCCGGCACCGTGATCACCGCGTCGGCGATCTCGCCGCCGAGCTGGCGTTCGGCGCACCGCTTCAAGTACAGCAGCACGTGCGACGAGATCTCCGGCATCGTCATCCGGCGGTCGCGCACGGTGACGATCGGCTGCTGGTTCGCGCCTTCGCTGACCTTGTAACGGATGCCGGTCAGCGCGAGCTGGACCAGCGGCGAGCGGATGTTCTGGCCGATGAAGCGCTTCGCCGAGTGGATGACGTGCGTCGGCTCGGTCAGCCGGAACCGCTTCGCATCGGCGCCGACGACAACCCCGCCGCTCGACGGGAACGCGACCACCGACGGATGGATCCGCTCGGCACGCGCGCCGAGCACGAACTCGACGCCGGTCGGTGTTGCCACCGCGGCGCACGAATTCGTGGTGCCCAGGTCGATACCCAGCGCGATGGCCATGCGAGCCGAAACGTTATCGCAAGTCGCGGGGCAGAGCCATTTCGCACGATTATTCGGCGCGCGCGTCGTACTGCATGGCGCCGAACACGTTGCCTTCGGGATCGCGGAAGAACATCAGCGTGCCGACGCCGACGATGACCGAGCGCGCCAGCGCGATCGTCCCACCGGCCGCGAGGACCGCCTTTTCGGTCGCGTCGATCGAGTCGACGGCGATCGTGCACTCGAAGCCGATCGTCTTCGTGTCCGCGACGAGGTTGCGGCGGCCTTGCAGCGCTGCGAACACGCCGGCGCCCTCGATCTGATAGAAGCCGGGCGGACCCCACGCGGCGAATTTCCAGCCGAACGCCTTTTCGTAGAACCGCTTGGCGCGGTCGACGTCGTCGGCATTGATGGCGAAATGAGCGAGCGAGCCGTTGGTCATGGTGTGAACCTACGCATTCGCGATTTGGCGCGCACGCGTTAGAATGCCAAACGATGTCGAAAAAGCGCCAGGACAGCGTCGCGGTGCGCACGTTCCCGGTGACGTTCCTGCACGACCACACCGAGCGGCGCTGCGACCAGGGCTGGCACTTGCTCGCGTTCGCGATTCGCGGCCACCTCGAGATCGTCACCGACGACGCCCGCCGGCTCGTGCCGAGCGAGCACGCGGTCTGGATCCCGGCCGGCACGGCACACGCGAGCGTGATGAGAGCACCGATCTCGATGCGGTCGATCTTCGTCGCCGCTCGGCTCGCGCCGCGCGCCCGTGCGCTGCGGACGATTCGCGTCGCGCCGCTACTGCGCGAGCTGATCTTGCACGCGACGAAGCTCGGCGCGCTCGATCGCGCGATTCCGGCGCAAGCGCGGCTGACCTCGGTCTTGCTCGATCAACTCGCAGATGCCAACGATGTCGCGTACGAGCTGCCCTCGCCGCGCGATCCGCGTGCGCGCCGATTTGCGGAGCTCGTCGCGAGCGAGCCCGGCGACGACCGCTCGATTCGTCAGCTCGCGCGCGCGGCCGGCACGAGCCTGCGCACGCTCGAGCGCTGTTATCTGCGCGAGACCGGGCTCGGCGTCGGCGAGTGGCGTCGGCGCGTGCGGCTGTTTCACGCGCTGCATCGCTTGCAGCGCGGCGACTCGGTCACCGAGGTCGCGCTCGATTCCGGCTACACGACGTCGAGCGCGTTCGGTGTCGCGTTTCGCAAACAGTTCGGCCACGCGCCGAGCAAAGGAACGGTGTCCACCAACGCGTGACCACTGCGCCAGCTCACGCGGCGGCCATCACGATCTCGCATTCGCCGACCGAGGTCTGACAGAAGCCGTTGACGCACGTTTCTCCCGTCGTGCAGCTAGCATCCGAGCTGCAGGACACCGTCTCGCAACCATCCGTGTGCGAATAGACCGGACCGGAAGGATCGTGCGCGGCTGTCGGATCGCACTGCTGATATGCCGCGCACGTCGTGCCTTCGTCGCACGGAATCGGCTCGCATGCACCGGTGGCATTGCAGCGGAAACCCGGGTCACACGTCGTCGCGCTGCACGCGGCACCACACATCGAGCCGACTCCGGTCTGGCTGCACGCGTCGGCGATCGCGTGACA
>DASXEF010000197.1:0-10604 GCA_036490255.1 Kofleriaceae bacterium | reverse complement strand
AGACGACAGTCGAGAGCCCGACCGGTACGTACAAAGTCGGCCCGATCCAGTTCGACGCGGCTGGAACGTGGACCGTTCGCTTCCACCTCTTCGAGAACTGCCTCGACTATGCGGACGACTCGCCGCACGGTCACGCGGCGTTCTTCCTCGACGTGCCGTGATGCGGCATCACTCGATCACGCTGTTCGTCGTCGCGATGGTCGCGTCGTGCACGACAAGCTCGGACGACACGACATGCCCGCGCGACGAGCCGATGTCGTGCCCAACGCCATCGCCGAGCTACGCCGCAGACGTCGCGCCGCTGATCGAGACGTACTGCAGCCCGTGCCACAACCCGCAGGGCTCGGCATTCAACATCCAGTTGTCGACGTACACGGCGCTCTACGATCTTCGATCGGAAGCGCTCGACCAGATCTACGACTGCAACATGCCGATGTTGCCGGCTCTCCAACCAACCACCGCCGACCGCGTCACGCTCCTCGCGTGGTTCGTGTGCGGCGCACCGGACAATTAACCATGACGAATCGAACTGCATTGCTAGCAGGTTTGTGTTTCGTCTGCGCCTGCACCGACGCACCGAGCGAACAGGGACCGTTGGTCCCCGTCGCGCAAACGGCGAGCACCGACGGTACCTACAACTTCACGTTGCTCGCGCCGGCGGCGATCCCGCGCGGCAACTACGAGCTCGAGTACGTCGTCACGACCGCGGTCGATGGCGCGCCCGTCGACGGGCTCGACCTCGACCTCGTGCCGTGGATGCCTGCGATGGGCCACGGCACGTCGATCGTGCCGAGCATCACCGGCCTCGGCAGTGGCGTATACGCGCTCGATGACGTCGACTTGTTCATGGCGGGATTGTGGGAGCTGCGCACCACGTCGGGTGGCGCGCAGGTGGTCGCCCCGTCGCTGCAAGTGCAGTAGTGCTTCGAGCTGTCGTCGTCGCGACCGTAGCCTTCGCGCTGCCGCGGCATGCGCATGCACAGGCGTGTTGCGCGGGATCGTCGGCGGTGACGCCGGGCCGGCTCGCGCTTCACGAGGACGCGCTCGTCGGCATCGACGCACGCGTCACCGGTGCGTACGGCTCGTTCGATCCGACCGGCACGTTCGTCGCGACACCGAGCGGTGCGTCGGAGACCGACTTCGAAGAGGATGCGTTCGCCGCGATCCGTTGGCTCGATCGCGGGCAAGCGGCGCTGCTGGTACCGCTCGTCGAGACGCGACGCACGACGCCCGGCGAGTCCGAATTCGGCGGCGGCATCGGCGATATCAATTTGAGCGCGCGCTACGACTTCATCGGCGGCACCGAAGCGCGCTACGTGCCGGGGATCGCGCTGCTCGTCGGCATCACGTTTCCGACCGGTACGCCTCCGGAATCGGCGCAGAAGCCGCTCGCGACCGACGCGACGGGGGTCGGCGCATATCAGGGCAATCTCGGCATCTCGTTCGAGAAGACGATCGGCCCGTGGCTGGTCGGGCTCACCGGCATCGTCGCGAAGCGCACGACTCGCACGAGCGAGGGCGTCACCGAAGCGCTCGCGTCGCAGTGGACCGCGCTTGCAGTCGCGGCGTACACGTTTTCATCGGAAGCCGCGATCGCGGCGTCGGCGTCGTTTACCGCCGAGGGGAATGCTTCGATCGATGGCATGGTCGAGCCCGAGACACGCCGCAGGCTCGTCGCGGTTAGCGTTTCGGGGCTCTACCCACTGTCGGATCACCTACGACTGCAGGGCGCACTGACGTTCGATCCACCGGCGAGCACATTCGGGATCAACCAACCATCGGCGGGAATCGGCGCTACGCTCACGGCGATATACGCATGGCTATGATCAGGCTCGTACTCGTGTTGATGATCGCGGCATGCGCGCCGACGCTGAGCTCGACGCCGCAATGGCACGCGATGTCGCTGCCGGCGACGTCGGGCCAACCCGCGACCTATCCGCACGATCTCTCGACCGCGCGCTTCACGGTGTTCGTGTTCTTCGCGAAGAGCTGTCCGTGCTTCGGCATGCACGAAGCGCGGCTGCGCGAGCTCGTCGATCGCTTCGGCACCCGTGGCGTGCGCTTCGTGATCGTCGATTCCGAGCGCGGCCGCACGATCGCCGACGATGCCGCCGAAGCGCAGCAGCGCAAGCTACCCGCACCGGTCGTGCTCGATCCCGGCGCGAAGCTCGCCGGCATGCTGGGCGCGGTGTACGCGACGTATTCGGTCGTGGTCGACGCGAACGGCGAGATCAAATATCGCGGCGGCATCGATAGCGACAAGAGCCACCTCCGCGACGATCGCACGCAATATCTCGCCGACGCACTCGACGATCTCGTCGCCGGCCGCGTGCCGCGCCGCGCCGAAACCAAGACGCTCGGCTGCGCGCTGCAGACGTGGTGAAGCTCGCGCTCGTGCTCGCGTGTGTCGCCGCATGCACGCGGCCGCAGCATCCGATCGTCGCCGGCGATCTCGTCGGCCGATCGGCACCGCCGTTCGCGCTGCCGATCGTCGGCCGCGATGGCTCGGTCGCGCTCGCGAAGCTCGCCGGCCATGTGATCGTCGTCGATTTTTGGGCATCGTGGTGCACGCCATGTGAAGCGGCGTTACCTCACCTCGACGACTGGCAGCGGCGCTTCGCCACGCGCGGGCTCACCGTGGTCGGCATTTCCGGCGACGACGTCGCCGACATCGCGAAATTCGCAGCGACGCGCGACATCGCATTCCCGCTCGTCCGCGACGACGGCGATGAAGTCGCATCGTCGTATCGAATCGGCGCATTACCGACGATGGTCGTGATCGATAAATCCGGCGTCGTGCGTTACATCGACGTCGGCGGGCGCAATTTCGGGGCGATCGAGACCATCCTCGTACAGCTCTTGGCGAGCTAACACGAGCTATCGGCATTCACTGTTTGTCATACGAGCGAGGAGCAGATGCGGTTACACTCTTTTTCTATGCGTCTCCCGCTCGTCGTCGGTTTTGTCGCCCTTGTCGGTTGTCACAGCGACTCGAGCTCGGGCCCCGATGCATACGCGTTGACGTACGACTGCGCGGACGATCCGCGATCGGAGACGTACACGGTCGGGTTCGAGAAGATGGGCGTCAACGGCTTGATCGACGTCAAGCTGCAGTCGGCGTCACCGGCGCCGCCCGCGCGCGGCAACAACACGTGGACGATCGAGCTGAGCTCGATGTCGAACGGCGTCGTCGGCGCACCGATGGACGGCATGTCCGCCGACATCGCCGTCACGCCGTACATGCCCGATCACGGTCACGGCACGCCGATCCTCGTCGAGGTCGCGCCGGTCGACGGTCAGCCGGGCACGTACTCGCTCGATCCGCTCAACCTGTGGATGCCCGGGATGTGGCAGAACACGATCGCGGTCAACCTCGGCTCGGCGAGCGACAAGGTCGTCTACGACTTCTGTTTGCCCGACTGAGCAGCAGCGTCAGCGCACCGACCAGTAACGCGCCGCTCGGATCGCCGCCGGCGTCGCAACAGCCGGCTTTCGGTTTCGCGACCGCCGGCGCCGGCGCCGGCTTCTTCGTCGGCTCGGCCTGCGTGCACGCATAGGCGCCGGTGCACGCGATCGGGTTCGCGGTGATGCCGAGCTGATCTTTGAGGCAGCACCACGGTGACGGCATGCTCTGCGACGGCGCGACGCACTGTCGCGTCAACGGCGTATCCGAGCCGCACGCGACCGGCGCGGCGATGTCCGCATAGCGCAACACCGGCGACCACCGCGCCAGGTCGCTCGTCTTCATGATGCCGGCGCGGTCGTCGGAAGCGTCGCGCGTGCACGCCCAGACGTCGTGCGTCGTCGGCTGCTCGGTCAGACACGTGATGTGCGGAGCGCTCGCGAGCGGCTTCCACGCGCACGAGGCCTGATCCGTGCAGCCAGCGCCGCCGGGTGACGAGAACGCGCCCGACGATTCGGTCGCGGCGACGAGCTCGCCGGTCGAACGCACGAGCACGGCGAGGCCGCGCGGATCGCGCGCGTCGAAGATCTTCGTCCACGCGGCGCCGCCGTCGCGGCTCTTGTACACGCCATCACCGCCGCCGCCCGACTCCAAGCTGACGCGGATGTAGATCTGGTTCGCGTCGCGCGGATCGACACCGATGATGCTGATCGCCGACTCCGGCGAAGCCTGCACGCCGTCCTGCGCCAGCGCCGACCACGTCGCGCCCGCGTCGTCGCTGCGAAACATCTGGAGCAGCTTGACCGTCGTGCATTTCGGCATCGCGCTGCCGGTACCCGAGCCGCCGCAGCTCGAGTTCATGACGCAGTCGGAGCCGGCGTTCGTCGAGTGCGCGTCGCAGTGCTTCGCGAACCGATAGCCCGCGAGATAGAACCGTTTGGAATTCGACGGCGCGATCACCAGCGACTGCCAGTATTCGTCGCTCGCGCCGGGCGACGACAGCATCGCGAACGTATGGCCGCCGTCGCCGGAGCGATAGATCTTCGAGTCGTACGGCGACGACGCGGTCGCGTAGATCGCGCTGCCGCTGCCCGCGACGAGATTCGAGAAGAACACTTTGTCGTAACACGGGTCGATCTTCGGCCCGTCGCAGGTCCCTTTGGCGACCGGCACGGGCGTGAACGCGCAGCCGTCGCGCGTGACCTCGAGGCCCTGCAGCGTGGTCGCGAAGATGTCGCCGCCAGGCTCGTCGAGGAAGCTCGGATCGAAGATCCCCGAATACGGCACCGCCGCCTCGCAGATCCACGCCCACGTGTGACCGCCGTCGGGCGACATCACGATGCCGAACGTCATCCCCGCGACGACGTGCTGCGGATCGTTCTGGCGAAACGTGATGGTCGACGTCGCCGGTGGCCGCCCGTTCGCCCACGCGATCGCGGCGCTGCACATCACGGCGACGCAAACCAACCTCGTCATCGCGCGAGCGTAATCAATCGAACGGGCTCGCGATGCAGCCGGTGTACGGTTTCGCCCGCTCGGCGTCGGCTCTCGTCCAGTGGCGAACCGTCGCGGCGACATCGAGCGTGTGCGACGCGCGCGCGGCAGCGTCGGGCGAGAGATCACCGCTCGCGACGAGCTCGCGCAACGTCGCGCGCGGGATCGCGCGGATGCGCACGCGGGCGCTGATGTGATCGATCTGGCTCGCGAGCGCGCCGACCGTGAACGTCGCCGTCGCCGAGTGATCGAACGCCGGAGCTTTCGGATCGAGCGTGACCGGCGCGCGCAGCAGATGGCTCTGCTCGGTCGCGACGTCCCAGAAAAAGTGGGCCGCGCTGCCGTCGGCGCGCACGGTCCGATCCCACATCGCGAACAGGTTCGGATCGGCGATGTCCTCGGGGTCTTTGTCATCGGGCACCTCGCCGCTCGAGAACACGACGTGGTTATCGGCATCGAACGCGACGAGCTCGAGCCACGCACGGCGGTCGTGCGAAGCGCCGCTCGGCCACATGTGACCCGTGCCGCGTGTATCGATGCGCACGGTGATCGTGCCGCCGTTTTGCGGCGACACGCAGATGCCACCGTTGCCGATCGCGCCGCCGAGCGGGGTCGGCCCGACGATCGTCAGCGCGGGATCGAGATCGCGTGCGATGCCGGCGGCGAGCAGCTCCGCGCCGGGAAACGGCGTGGTCGCTTCGTCGATGCCGGGCATCAGGTGCTCGTGGAAGCCGTTCGACCGCGACGGCACGTTCGACGCCGTCGCGATCGTCGCGATCGTCGAATCCGACTTCATGTGGCAGCCGCTACACGTCAACGGCAGATCGCGCGACGGATCGTGCTGCGCGAAGATCGTCGACCGCCACTCCGCGAACGTGCGCTCGAGTGCGACGCCGCTCGGCATCACGACGTCGTGGCACGAGCCACACATTTTCGACTCGTTCGTCGCCGATGCCATCTGGTCGTCGAACCGCGAACGATGTGCAGTCGACTCGACCGGATCCGCGACGCCGCCGCGCATCACGTCGTCGAGCGCGAGCTCGAGCCCGTTGTTGTGATCCTCGCCGACCTTCGCGACGTCGTGACAGAAGAAGCACGTCACGCCGCGGGCGGCGGGCGGCAGCTTCGCAGGATCGAAGTCGCTGCCGTTCGTGAGCCCGAGCGCGACCGCCATCGGTGCGTGACAGCGCACGCAAAACGCCCCGAGGTGCGCCTCGCGTTGGCCGCGGCGATTGAGCGCGACGAACACCGGATCGTCAGACGCGTACGCGTGCATCGACGCCGCCCACTGCGCCGAGTGCTGTGGATGACATCCGATGCAGGTCTGCGGATCTTCGAGCTGCGCGATCGACAGCTTCGGCGCGTCGCGGCCGCATGCTGCGAGCGCGAGCAGCACGAACCACGCGCGATCACGCATGGCCGCAATCTAACTCAGGTCGACGCGAGGTATGCTGCGGTCGTGGCTCGTTACATCGTCGCGGCCGTCGTCGCGTGCGCATGCTCGACCAAGCACGCGGCACCACACAAGGCCGGCTGCGAGAACACGGCGCGCATCGATGCGCTCGCCGGTGGCTTCGTCAAGCACGGCGCGAGCGGTCGCTTCGACGTCAAGTTGATCTCGATGGCGCCCGTGACACCCGCGCGCGGCGACAACGCGTGGGTGATCGAGCTCGATGCGACGAGCGGCGCTGCGATCTCCGGCGCCGACATCATCGTCACGCCGTTCATGCCCGATCACGGTCATGGCACGCCGGTCAAAGTCGGCGTCACCGCGTCGGCGACGCCGGGGCAATACACGCTCTCGCCGATCAACTTGTGGATGCCCGGCTACTGGGAGATTTCGATCGCGGCGACATCCGGCGCCGACCACGACGCCGCCGTATTCGAGCTCTGCATCGCGAGCTAGGCGAACGCGCCGCACGCGGTCACGCACGTCAAGCAGGCGTCGTTGCACGCCTTGCATTCCAGGTGCATCCCCATCGCCCAGTGCGCCTTGTGCTCGAGACACGCGTTCGAACAATCGCGACACGCCGCGGCGCACACCTCGACGAGCTTCTTCGACGTCGGCGATTGCCGCGATACCAGCGACTGCGTCGCGCTGACGATCGCGAGCATATCGGCGACCGACGACGCGCAGTGCACGAAGTCTTTGTTGCCCTGCGCGAGCTGGGTCTGGCAGTGCGCGTTGCACGTCACGCCTTTCGCGATGCAATCGGCGAGCGCCGCGAGCAGATTCGCTTTCGGATCCGAGGCCGGATGCGACTGCGCCATCGCATCGGCGGTGAGGATGACCGCGCCGAGCCCGACACCGGCGCCAAGAAGTTCTCTGCGGTTCATGCGCCCAGCCTACCGCAAAGCTCCGCTACTCGACGCGCTTCATGATGTGGTAGCCGTACTCGGACTTCACGACGCCGACTTCGTTCATGTGCAAGCGCAAGCCGAGCTGCTTGAACTCGATGACGAGCTGGGCCTCTGGGGAAACCGTGTACGCGCGCGCGCTGCCCGCGCTGCCCGGATCTTCGGAGTACTTCTTCATCAGCGCGTCGAAGTCGGCGCCTTGTTTGATCTGCTCCATCAGCGAGCGGATCAGGTCCTGCGCGTCCTTCTGCGTGCGCTTGGCCGCGCGCGGATCGCCGCGACCGTCGTTGCCGCTCTGATTCCAGCCGATCAGGATGTGTTTGATCTGCGCGGTATTCGCGACCGGCTCGCGATCCAAAATATCGCCCGACTCGACCGGGTCGTGCTGGAGCGTTTGTGTCGTCGGTTGATCGATCTTGGTCAACTGCGCGGGACCGCCCGGCGATCCGGAGCATGCGGCCGCAACCACGAACGCTAGGCAAACCAGGCGACGCATGCGGCGCAAGCTAACACGTCAGGTGCCGTCGGGAACGATCTCGTCGAACTTCGTGATGTCGAGCAACATGTCCCCGTTGTCGAGGATCTTGAGCTGGTCGCCGAAGCGAAAGCCGTCTTTGATCTGGCCGTCGCTGTATTGGTTGATCGCGTAGACCGTCTGCAGCGTGACGTCGTCGAAGCCGAGCAGCGAGATCTCGAGCTCGCACTCGCGCTGCTTGAGCCCCGCCGTGTCGAGCCCGTTCAGCGGGCTGGTCTCGTCGATGACGTGCATGACGAGCCAGCCGCGGCGCAGACCGCCCATGCGATTACGCACCATCTTGAGGTCGTGCAGCTTGTAGAACGGCCGACCCTCGGCGGTGATCATCGTCAGCGATGCGACGACGTGCAGCGTCGCCTCGACGATCGTGTTCGACCGCTGGTTGCCGACGCGAAACATCAGCGTGCGCTTGCCGTCGTGCTGGCAGATCACGGCACTCTCCGAGAATCCGATCCGCCCCGTCGCGCGCGAGAACTTCGCGAACACCAGGCCGGTGACGAGGGCGGTGAAGATGATGCCGACGATCGACTCGATGATCATCACGATGTTCGCGTTCACCGACTCCGGGTGCATCACGCCGTAGCCGATCGTGCCGATCGTCTGCACGCTGAACACGAGCGCGTCGAAGAACGACTTGGGGTGCAGGCCTTCGACGCCGCCGACGACGTAGTAGACCGTCGCGAAGATCAGATTTACGAGCATGAACGCGGCCGCGATCAGGCCGATCGATGCCGCCCAGCGGATCCGCAGGAACGAGTGGTAGGCATCGCGCAACAACGCGCGCGGCGCGCCGTGGACCCAGATCGTGTAGCCGCCCTGTTGCGGCGACCCTTTGGCGTCGGGTGGAACTCCGTCTGGACGTGAGGGCACGCCGTATCCTAGGGTGCGCGCATGCCTGAAGTCGACGTGACGATGGAAAAGCTCGTCGAGCTGTTACCGCCGCGCATCTGGTACCTGACCTCGAACGGCACCGATATGTGGTGCCGGCGGCCGTATGGCTTCCTGTTCTCGACCGGCGCGGCCGCCGAGGCGTTCGCCGAGGCGATGGGCACCGGCGAGGCGCTGTTCGCGGTCGGGCTCGATGTCGGCGCCCTGATCTCGAACGAGATGCTCGACGGGCTACGCAATACGGCGGTGACTCGGATCTTCGTCGATCCGTCGATCGACACGAACGGCGACGTGTTCGGCCAGATCCTGCGGCTCGCTCCGGTGCAATAGATCGTACTCGTACTCGTACTCGTGCTCGTACTCGTGGCGCGACGGTTGCTAACCGAACGGTGGCAATGTCTACGCAGTTTCGATTACGACAAGCTCGATGCCTATCGCATCGCCGTCGAACCGGTGCAGTAAATCGTACTCGCGGCGCGGCGATGCTGTGTGTACCGCCGGCGTGGCCGATACGGCGGCAATGTCTACGCAGTTCGATCACGACAACCTCGATGCCTATCGCATCGCCGTCGAACCGGTGCAGTAAATCGTACGGTTGCCGCGTGTACGCAACCGAACGCCGGCGTGGCCGATACGGCGGCAATGTCCACGCAGTTCGATCACGACAAGCTCGATGTCTATCGCATCGCCATCGAATTCACAGCTTGGGTGGGACGCATGATCGACGAGGAGCTTCCTGGGGGCCGCCTCAGCTCGATCAAGCATCTCGATGAAGCGAGCACATCGGTGGCTCTCAATATTGCAGAGGGCAACGGCAAACGTTCCGCGATCGATCGCGCTCGATTCCTCGACATCGCGCGAGGGTCTGCGTTGGAGTGCGCTGCATGCCTCGACGTCGTCGTCGCACGAAAGAAGCTCGACCTAAAGCAGGTCGTCGACGGCAAGGAAGCGCTCGTGCGAATCGTTTCGATGCTCACGAAGTTGATCGAACGATTGCTCGAATCGAGTACGAGTACGAGTACGAGTACGACGCGGGGGCGGTGACTACGGCAACTTCCAACTGCCGTCGGCGGCGACGTGAAAATTGCCGTGGTCGACCACTTGAAACTTGTCGCCGACTTTGCGGCCGACGACCCAGTCGGTGCCGCCGGCCATCAGGCCGTTGATGCCGACCACGTCGGCGTCGTGCGCGGCCGTGTAGACCACGACGCCGTGCTTCGGATCGCCGGGGCGCGGCCAGCACGCGATCAGCACGAGGTTCGGGCCGGTGAAGCGCTTGTGGCCGAGCGCGATCTCGCCGTCGGTGATCGTCCAGCCCGCGTGTTTGATCAGCTCGGCGACGAGCGGATTCGTCGACGCCGAGCCGTAGAGCCGCAGCTGACCGGCCGGCGCCGCGTCGAAGCGATCGGTCGGCGCGGCCGCGCGTAGCGACGCGGCCGGCATGAACTTGTCGCGGACCTTCGTCGCGTACGTTGTCGCGACCGGCGAGGTCACGAACGCGTTGTCGCCGGTGCCGATGCCGTCGATCGGACCGACGAACGCATGCGGCGGCGGCTTCGGCGTCGCCGCGAAGAACGCGACGAGCTTCGGCACGAACGCGTCGAAGTTGCGCGTGTGCTTGGCGTGAAGCTCCGCGACGAGATTCGTGAGCCCGGGCGTCCACGCGAACCCCTCGACGATCTCGGCGCGCGCGGCATCGGCGCCCGCATCGCCGCCGTGTTTCTCGCGCGCGTAGAGCGTGGTCAGCGCGCGCACGCACGACTCGTAGACCATGATCGTCGCCGAGCCGTACGCCTGCGCTTTCATCACGGGCGCGACTTCGGCGTAGAGCGGTCCGGCGGCGGTCTCGAAGTCGGCGCGATGGCGATCGATCACCGGGTTGCAGAACGAGTGGCCCATCTCGTGAACGATCACGCCGACCGCGGC